>JAIMZO010000023.1 GCA_020054965.1 Spirochaeta sp.
TCTCTGTAGAATTCTTTGAAAAAGTAGCACATATCGATGACCCTGTAGGAGCCATCTCTGTACATGGGGTCTGTGGTGTTTTGGGTACCATCCTCACGGGTTTGTTCGCCCTCGATGGTGGACTCTTCTATGGTGGAGGCATTGGCCTACTGGGTATCCAGAGCTTTGGTGTTCTCTCGGTAATGTTGTGGGTTTCCTTGTCCATGGGCCTTTTGTTCTTCCTGATCAAGAAGACGGTGGGATTGCGTGTAAGCAGGGAAGAGGAGATTGCAGGCCTGGACCTTGAGGAACATGGTCTAGCCTCCTGCTATGCTGACTTCATGCCGATTGTTGCCGGATTCAAAGCAACAGCGTCGATCGATGAGGCAGTCACAGTGGTGAACAAAGTGCCACCTGCTTCTCCACCCTCACGTGATGCAGAGATGTACAAGGTGGTCATTGTCAGTCGCCAGAGTAAGTTCAACGATCTCAAGGAGGCCTTGAATGATATCGGGGTCATGGGAATGACACTGACCCAGGTAATGGGCTGTGGGATGCAGAAAGGTCAGAAGGAGTACTACCGTGGGGTGCCGGTCTCACCGACATTGCTTCCCAAGATGCAGGTTGAGACGGTGGTAAGCAAGGTCCCGGTACGGACGGTGATCGAGACGGCAAAGAAAGCCCTGTATACCGGCCATGTCGGGGATGGTAAGATCTTCGTGTACACGGTTGACAATGTTGTCAAGGTACGTACCGGGGAGGAAGGGTACGATGCACTGCAGGATGAAGTGGTTCCTGAATAACGATAGCTCCTGCAAGTAAAGAAACGCACCATTATTTGGTGCGTTTTTCCTTCTGGTATATAGTAATATTTCCTATTGCCCCGAGCTAAAGACAATCGTTCGGTTCTTGAAAATGATGATCCGGCTTTCCAGATGTGCTTGCACCCCTTTTGCGAGGACCCTTCGCTCCACATCCTTTCCGACATCCCTGAGACCGGCTGGCCCAAGCTCATGGTTTACCCTCACCACATCCTGTTCGATGATTGGGCCTTGGTCCAGATCCTTGCTGGCATAGTGTGCAGTTGCCCCGATCATTTTCACTCCCCGCTCATATGCCCTGCGATAGGGGTTTGCCCCCTGGAATGCCGGAAGGAAGCCATGATGGATGTTGATGATCTTTCCTTGCCATTCATCAATAAAGTCAGAAGAGAGAATCTGCATATAACGTGCAAGTACGACTACATCGACATCAAAACGCTTGAGCAATGTACGTACCTTCATCTCTTGCTCTACCTTGGTCTCTGGGGTGACCGGGAGATAGTAGAAAGGGATCCTGAACTGATTGGCAATGATCTCCAGGTCGGGGTGATTGCTGATGATCAAGGGAATATCACACTGGAGATCCCCTTCATCCTTCCTTGCGATAAGATCGTAGAGACAGTGGCTGGCCTTGCTTACCAGGATGGCCATTCTGTATCGGTAGTCGCTGTAGTGACACTCCCATGAGAGGTTGTACTCTTCGGCGAAGAGTGAGAAATCCTCTTCCAATTGCGTGCGGGTGGTTTTCAGGTCAGCCATATCCAGTTCGATGCGCATGAAATAGCGCCCCTCAGTGTTGTCGGTATGTTGCTGACAATGCAGGATGTTGTAGGAACGCTGATAGAACCAAGTTGAAGTTGCGCTGAGTATGCCCTTACGATCCTCACACTGGATGAGGAAAATGATTTTCTTCTGTTTGCTTGCCATATATGTCTGCCTTTATTCGAGTACTGTTGTTTCTGCTTCCGTAAGGTCCTCAGAGAGAATGACCTCTACTTTGCGTTTGGCCTCAGAGAGTGTTTTCTCCAGTGCCTTGGATAGGCGCATGCCTTCCTCGAACAAGGAAAGACTCTCCTCAAGAGAAGTCTCCATCTGGTTGAGTTTCTGAGCTATCTCCTCGATTCTTTTGACATCCGATTCAAAACTCATGGTTACTCCTTTATCTGTGCCGTTCGCTTGCCATCAACGAATGTCAGACGCACGATTTCCCCGATTGCGGCCTGTTCCTTGCTCTTGATGAGCGTTCCACTCTCGCTTTGGACCGCTGCATAGCCTCGCGCTAGTATAGCAAGGGGAGAAAGGGCTTGCAACTCTCTCGCCGCTGATTCATATCTAGCTTGGTTTTCCCGTACTTTTTGCTGGACGGCATTGATGAGATTCTGGCTGGCGTTGGCCAGCAGGTACTCCCTGTTGTCTATGATCGCATGAATCTGTCGCGCATCAAACCTGCCCAGTTGGTGGGTGGCAAGGGTAAGGCGATACTGCATGGCTTTCTGCATCTCTGCCTGCAGCGATTTCAGGTTCTGCCACAGATCGAGATAGCCCTGGCTTACCAGCTCGGCTGCAGCAGAAGGGGTAGGGGCTCTCAGGTCTGCAACATAGTCAGAGAGCGCCCAGTCTATCTCATGCCCTACTGCACTGATGATGGGTATCTCTGATTCATGCATTGCCTCAAGGACCACTTCCTCGCTGAAGGGAAGCAGATCTTCCAGGGAACCACCTCCCCGTCCAACGATCAAGACATCACAGAGCAGCAGGCTGTTTGCCTGCCTGATGCGATTGGCGATGGAAGCAGCGCTGCTCTCTCCCTGTACAACTGCAGGAAGAACCAATACGTCCAATGATGGAGAGCGACGGTTCAGTACCTTGAGGATGTCCTGCAGGGCTGCCCCTGTTGCACTGGTTACCACGCCAACGCGATGGGGCTGGCGGGGGATGGGCTTTTTCAATGATTAATCGAAGTACCCCTTGCTGGCATACAGTCTCTTGCGTGCCTCTAGCAGGGCAAGGATCTCACCCTGTCCTGCCTTCTCCATGCTTTCACACTTGATCTGGTAGGTCCCTCTTGCCCCATATACATCCAGATTGCCGGTTACCGTGACCTTGTCACCTTCAGATGGGGTAAAATCGACTTTCCAGGTACTTCCCTTGAACATCACTGCGCTGATCTGGGAGTTTGCATCCTTGAGGGTGAAGAACCAGTGACCGGTTGAGGAAGGACGGAAGTTGGAAATTTCCCCGGTGACCTTCAATCCGTAGAAACCTTCCTCGAGTGTGCGCTTGATCAGACTTGTCAGCTCACTGACTGTTAAATCAGTGTGAAACAGTTCATGCATGCCCTGCTTCCTTTTTCCTGGACAGCATATGCATTTGGTTGAGAATGCCAAGGAAGGCAAAAATTGCCCAGAGAGCGAAGAAGAGCCAGAACTGAAGGTACCAGAAACGGGAAAGCAACCAGGCTACGATCAGGGAACCAGCGATGGCGCTTTCCAGTGCCATGTAGGATTCAAACCGTGTAATGCTAAGTGAGAGGATGGCGACCAATGCCACAGACGTCACGATAAAACTTGGGGTGAGGGGGAGGAAGCTCAAGAGCAGGAAGAAAATAATAAGGCTCATGGAAACGGCGGTAAAGAGGGCTACAACCAGCTCAACAATCTTCTGTCTCTTTCTCGCAAGGAGGAACAGGACCAGACCACCGGATGCAAAGGAGACCAGGTAGAGTAGGACACCACGATAATCAGAAGGATTGAAAAGGACGTTCCAGAGCGCTTTAAGGGGGGTGGGATCCTGCAGGACCTGCATGAAGGACTCCCGTTCATAGCTCATCAAGGCAATGAAGAGAAAAACAATCGATCCTGAGACGACACTGCGAAGCCTTACAAGCAAGCTCTTGGTCTTATATCCATAAAAACAGAGAAAGAAGCCTACAAGGAGGCCGATGAGCATTACAGGGGCACCAATGGTCGTTGTTTCACTTTGCATGCATGTTCCTTCTCACGTAAAAAAAAGAGACAGCAACATACGCTGTCTCTCAGCCTAAGTTGTTGCCCTACTCCTGAATGATTGCACCGGTAGGACATACATCAGCGCAAGTACCGCAATCGATGCATGCCTCTGCATCAATTACATAGATGTCGCCTTCAGAAATCGCACCGGTAGGACATTCCGGCAGACACGTTCCACATGCAATACATGCATCTGTGATTTTATAAGCCATGATAGTGACTCCTTACTTATTTTCGTTGTTTCTGACTATATACCTCCTTGGTATTCAAGTCAAGGAATATGAGATATCTGTACTGATAGTGATGCTTACTCAACGATATATTACTATGAGTTATAAGTTAAAAAATCCTAACAAATTTTTAGCAAAGTTGTATGAAAAAATACTCCCAACCTAATGGCGGAGGTATGTACATTATTCCTTCATCCAGGAGATGGCCTTGTCCTGAAGCGTACCAATCGGGCAGATGGCACACCATAGGCGAGGACGGTAGATGAGGGCCAGGATGCTGGCAAGAATCGTTGTGCTGAGCATCATGGAATAGAAACGGTAGGAGAGATGTAAGAGGAATGGTGGTACACTTACCTGCAGCAACTGCGGCAGGGGAAACAGCGGGATGGCTATAAAAAGGCGGATGTACGGCATTGCTTCCATATTCCCCATGGCTATCTGGGTTGTCGAGCCGGCTATGAACATAAGATTGAGTCCAAAGTACCAAATCATATAGTGCTTTGCTTTACCGCTGGTGATGAACCGAGGGTTTTTTCTCCAGTTGCGCTTTTTCCCTACCTGGTTGAGATAGCTTGCCCGTGGGCAGTAGCGCTGGCACCATACCTTCCTCTTGACCATTGCAAGCAAGATGAAGGGAAGTGCCATGCAAAGAAGGGCAAGGTTGGCAAAGAGTATGGAAACAAAACCAAGGGAAAAATAGGCAAGGGTGATGATGAAAAGGCCTGGGAGCAATCCTTTTGATTTCCTGATCATGCACCCTCCTTCCGTTTCATCTTCAGGGCTCCAGGAAAGCAGTAACGGGTACATTTCCCGCAATCAGTGCATTTCCTTTTGCCTACTTTCGGTGCTGCAAACCCTTTCTGGGTCAAGGCGCCGGAAGGGCAGACTCCTACTGCTGGACAGCGGTGGTTCTGGGGACAACGATGGGTGAGTACGGTCAATACTTTTGGCTCTTTAGGCCCTGCTGGTTTCAAACCAAAAAATGATGCGATGTCAAATGCCATGGTGCTCTCTTCCTTGATAATCCTTTGTAGTTCTGGTTCCAGAACCGTATCGGAAAACAGCTATTCTGTCAAATGGTTGTTAATAGCAAATATTGTGAACAGCAAAAGCCCCTTCCGGGTTTCCCTTGCATAGAGACTCTCTTGGATATATAGTCAGCCTCGTGGAGGAGTACATCTTGAAACATTTGGTATTGGCTGAAAAACCGAGCGTCGGAAGGGAACTCGGACGTGTCTTGCACTGTTGGAAATCGGAGAAAGGCTACCGCGAAGGGGATGACTATATCGTGACCTGGGCGCTTGGGCACCTGGTGGAGCTTGCCCAACCTGCTGCCTATAGTGACCGCTATAAAAGATGGTCACTGAGGGATCTTCCGATGTTGCCCCCGGTCTTGAAGCAGGAAGTGATCGAACAGAGCAAGGAACAGTTTTCCGTGGTCAAGCAACTCATACAACGAAAGGATGTTGATACTGTGATCATTGCCACTGATGCAGGAAGGGAAGGCGAGTTGGTCGCCCGTTGGATCATGAAACTTGCAGACTACCAAGGACCGGCAAAAAGGCTCTGGATCAGCAGCCAGACGGAAGGAGCCATCAAGGAAGGATTCAGCAACCTCAAGGATGCAACACTCTATGATGACTTGTATGCAGCGGCGGAGAGTCGTGCTGCTGCCGACTGGTATATCGGGATGAATGTCACCAGGGCATTGACCTGTCACTATGATGCAAAGCTCTCAGCTGGGCGGGTGCAAACCCCAACCCTTGCCCTGATGACCCGGAAAGAGGATGAAATTGAGGCATTCAGTGGTCAGTTCTACTGGACACTCAAGGCCGACTTCACTGATTTTACTGCCTCCTATTACCCCACTGAGGATTCGATCAGGATCAATGATGAGAAGAGTGCCAAACAGAAAGAGGCAGAGCTTACGGGAAAGACGGGGCAGGTTGTCTCCCTGGAAACAGTTGAGCGCACAGAACAACCACCGCTTGCCTATGACCTGACTGAACTGCAACGGGATGCAAACAATCTCCTCGATTTCAGTGCAAAGGAGACCCTCGACACCCTGCAGACCCTTTATGAACAGCACAAGATAGTGACCTATCCAAGGACTGACAGCCGTTATATTACCAGTGATATTGTCTCCACACTGGATAAACGCCTGCAGGCCATCGATGCAACCCCGTTTGGCAGTCTGGCAAGCTCCTACCGGATACAGGGATATCGTGTAGACCAGGAACGGTTTGTCCAGGATCTGAAGGTGAGCGACCATCATGCCATCATCCCCACCGAGCAACGTGTTGATCTTGGCAGGCTGAATGCCAGGGAGCGCGCTCTCTGGGAGTTGATCGTCCTGCGTTTCCTTGAGGTGCTCAGCCCCGATTATACCTACCGGACCACCACCCTGATCGCAGATGTGGAAGGCTCACGGTTCAAGACCCGCCTTACCCTTCCTGTTGAGCAGGGTTGGAGAGATGTTGCCCGTGTGATCGGCAAGCGCAGTGCCCAGCCTTCGATTACAGAGGAAGAAGAGGCCGGTCCCTTCCTGCTCTCCCTGCAGGAGGGTGATCCATTGACCATCTCCAGTGTGAAGCTTAGAAGGCTTTCCACTCCGTCCCCTGCCCGGTACACGGAGGCTACATTACTTTCTGCCATGGAACATGCAGGACGATTTGTTGAGGATGCAAAACTGAAGAAGCAGCTGGGAGGGGGGCTTGGAACTCCTGCAACCCGTGCAGACATCATCGAGAAATTGATCCAGAACCACTATGTGGAACGTCAGGGAAAGGAACTGGTTCCCACTCCCAAGGGAAGGGAGTTGGTTCGTCTTGCTCCTGAGGAACTTCGCTCGCCTGAACTGACCGGACTCTGGGAACAACGCCTTGGTGCCATAGCCGATGGAAAGGAGGATAGCCGTCGCTTTCTTGAGGATATCAAGACCCATGCCGTAAAGCTGGTTGATGAGGTCATCAAGAGCAGTGAGGTATTCTCCCCGCAGTTTCCCGATGCAAAATCTTGTCCTTTCTGCAAGGGACCCATGATGAAGGTGGTTGATGATATCGGTCAGAACCACTTTCTTTGTCAGCGGCTTTCTTGTTCCTATGAGGAAATGGAGATCAAGAAAAGGGTCATGGTTCCTGGAAAGGAGAAGCCGGCGAAAGTAGTGGTGAAGGCAAAGAGTGTGAGTCCTCCAGCTGATGGGACCAAGAAACGTGTAGTACTGAAGAAATCAGCAACCAAGAAACCGGCAATGCAATCATTTTCCCTGCCTGATGATGACAAGGGGCCCAAGTTCACGTGGGAGACTGTCATCGAGGTCGTTCGACCCAGCAAGTTGGCCTTTCGCGGCCCACGTAGGGAGGAGCATCAGGAGAGGGGAGGGTGGAAACCTCCTGTACAATCAAAACATATAGTAGAGGATGTGCCGTCCAGTGGTGGAAGCTTTGCTGATTTCCTGAAGGCCAGTGAAGAACGGAAAAAACGCGATAAGAAAAGGAAATAAGGCAATATTTGTTAAAATAAAAACATTTTGTTAAACTATAGACATATCTGTAACTTTCTGCTACTCTTCCTGCATCACAGGAGGAGTGTATGCGCGTAGGTATTGTTGGATTTGGGAAAATGGGGAAACTCATCCGCTCTGAAGCCTTGAAGCGGGGGCATACGATTGCCGCTGTTATTGACCCGATTTGTCAGGAGAGTGAAGTCACGGCAGATCAGGTCAGTAGCGAACACTTGAGCGAGTGCGAGGTTGTCATCGATTTTACCCATCCCTCAGTGGTTGTGGATCATATCATCCTCTATGCGAAGCTCGGCATCCCTGCAGTCATCGGGACAACAGGCTGGTATGACAGGATACCTGAACTGCAGGAAATCGTAGCGCAGGCTGGTGGTGCCATCATCTATAGCGGAAACTACTCACTGGGAGTGGCGCTCTTCATGCAGGTGGTGAAGGAAGCCTCCAGGCTCTTTGCCAAAAGCGGTCTCTATGATCCATTCCTGACGGAAATCCATCATGCACAGAAGGCGGACAGTCCTTCCGGTACCGCAGAGATGCTGGGCTCGTTGGTGTTGGAAAACTATCCAAGCAAACGTTCAGTGGAGAAGGAGACCCTGCACCACAAGAGGGAGGATGAATCCATTCATCTTGCGTCAGTCAGGGGCGGCTGGGTTCCTGGAACACACACCGTGTATTTTGACAGTCCACAGGACACAATCGAATTGACACATAGAGCCCGCTCGCGGGAAGGTTTTGCCGTGGGGGCTGTGCAGGCAGCTGCCTGGATCGCATCAGGTCGCAAGGGATTCTTTAGCCTTGATGACATGCTCGAAGATGTATATCTATCAGTGGAGAAGACATAATGAGAGACATTAATTTCAAAGGGGTACATACTGCCCTGATCACCCCATTCACCAAGAAGGACAATCTGGACGAGGAACGTCTGGAGGAACTCATCGAAGCACAGATCACCAGTGGCGTGAATGGCCTGGTTCCCTGTGGAACAACCGGGGAAAGCCCAACGCTCAGTCACGATGAACATGACCAGATGATCGCAATGACCGTCAAGTTTGCGAATGGCAGAGTTCCTGTCATTGCTGGTACAGGCTCAAATGCGACCAGTGAGGCAGTGAGGCTTTCAAGGCATGCACAGCAGGTTGGGGCAGACGCAGTACTCTTGGTCAACCCATATTACAACAAGCCTACCCAGAAAGGGTTGTACTTACATTTCAAGGCAATTGCAGACAGTGTCGACATCCCCTGTATCCTCTATAATATCAAGGGGAGAACCGGTGTAAACCTTGAGACAGAGACCATAAAGGCACTCAGTGATGCGTGCTCCAACATCGTCGGTGTGAAGGAAGCCAGCGGAAGCCTCGAGCAGATACGCTCTGTCATCGATGCAACCCATGGCAAGTTCCATGTACTCAGTGGAGATGACAATCTCTCCATTCCCTTGGTGGAAAGTGGAGGGGATGGTGTTGTATCGGTTGCCTCCAACATCGCCCCCGGATATATTTCAAAGATGATCCACTTGGCCCTCGAGGGGAAGTGGGAGCAGGCAAGGGAGATGGAAGCGAATCTCAGTGGTTTCTTCAAGGCATGTTTCCTTGAAACCAATCCGATTCCCATCAAGACGGCAATGGCCCGCTATGGTTGGTGCGAGGAGTCTTTCAGGCTTCCCCTCTGCACCTTTGAACGTGAAGAGAATAGGAATGCCCTCTATGAAGAGCTGGACAAGCTTGAAGCATTGGGTGCAATCATAAGGAGATAAGTGTACATGGCGACAATCAATACGAACTTCCAGAAGCTGGCGAGCGGATACCTTTTCCCTGAGATAGCCCGCAGGACCAAGGTATGGCAGGAATCGAACCCGGGAGTCGAGGTACTCCGCCTCGGCATCGGGAACACCACCGAAGCCCTCCCTCCTGCAGTCTGCGATGCAATGAAAGAGAAAATCAAGAAGCTCTCTGACCGTGCAACCTACTCAGGATATGGGGATGAGCAAGGTGATACAGCTCTTCGGGAAGCCTTGGTTCGTTACTATGGGCGCTATGGTGTGGAACTCAAGAGCACGGAATTTTTTGTAAGCGACGGAGCCAAGAGTGATGCTGCAAATATCCAGGATCTCTTTTCCTCGGGAAATGTGGTAGCTATCCAGGATCCAGCGTATCCGGTGTATGTCGACAGCAATGTCGTTGGGGGAAGGACTGGTCTGTTCAATAAGGAAAAGGGTCTCTACGATGGGTTTGTCTATCTTTCAAGCACGGAAGAGAATGGGTTCATCCCCAGTCCTCCAGAGCAGAAGGTCGATCTCATCTATCTGTGCAGTCCGAACAATCCTACCGGTGCAGTAGCCACCCATGCGCAGCTGAAGGCATTTGTGGACTATGCGATCGAGCATAAGAGCATCATCATCTTCGACAGTGCCTATAGTGAGTATGTTACCGAGGAAGGCTACCCGAGAAGCATCTATGAGGTGGAAGGGGCAAAGCGTTGCGCCATCGAGATCAACAGTTTCTCCAAGTTCTCCGGTTTTACCGGTGTTCGCTTGGGGTGGACGATAGTTCCCGAGGAATTGGAGTGTGAGGATGCTCCCTCCGGTCTCTTGAACTCCATGTGGAACCGCCGGCAGTGTACCTTCTTCAATGGAGCAAGCAATATTGCTCAAGCTGGTGGACTTGCCGCATTGGAAGGGGAAGGGTACGACCAGAGCCGCGCCTTGGTGGAGTACTACCTCGAGAACGCCAAAATCATCAGGGAAGGACTGGAGAAAGTAGGCCTGAGAGTGTATGGTGGTATAAATAGCCCGTACATCTGGGCAAAAACCCCGAATGGTATGGATAGCTGGGAGTTCTTCGATATCCTGCTCGACAAATGCCATGTAGTGGTGACCCCGGGTGGGGGATTCGGGCCGGCGGGTGCAGCATTTGTCCGTGTTTCCTCCTATGGACACCGAGAGAATGTAATCAAAGCCATGGCCCAGATAGAGGAGAACTTGCAGGTATGAGTGAGAAAACACTTCCCATGGGGCATGGCGATTTGCTGAAACTTGCCTATCAGCTTCCCACACCCTTCTATTTATACGACGAGAAGGCAATCGTGGATAATGCCAGACGATTCAACCAGCTCTTTTCATGGGCCCCAGGTTTCCGGAACTACTTCGCGGTAAAGGCCTGTCCCAATCCCTCCATTCTCAAGCTTCTTGCAAAGGAAGGGTTCGGGGCTGACTGTTCCTCCCTTCCTGAGCTGTTGCTCAGCAAGGCAAGTGGGATCAGTGCTGAGAGGATCATGTTCACCAGCAATGATACCCCTGAAGAGGAGTTCCGCGCCGCTTATGAGCTTGGAGCCATCATCAATCTTGACGATATCACCCATATCAAAACACTTGAGAAAGCTATCGGAAAGGTGCCTGAGACCATCTGTTTCCGTTACAACCCTGGAAAAAAACGAACAGGAAATGCAATCATCGGCAACCCGGTGGAAGCAAAGTACGGCTTGACGGATGAGCAGATAGTCGAGAGCTACCGAATCATGCAAGAGAAGGGTGTCAAGCGTTTTGGATTGCATACCATGGTTGCTTCAAACGAGCTTGATGGTTCCTATATTGTCGAGACGGCCAGGATGCTCTTCGGCCTGGCGGTGAGAATCAAGAAGGAAACAGGAATCGCCATTGGATTCATCGATATGGGTGGAGGCATCGGTATCCCCTACCGTCCTGATCAGGATGCAATGGATTTGCAGATGGTCAGTGATGGGATGAAGGCCCTCTACGATGAGATCATTGTACCTGCTGGTCTTGATCCTTTGCAGATTGTCTTTGAGTGCGGAAGGGTGATCACCGGTCCGTATGGATACCTGGTGAGCAAGGTGTTGCATGTCACCAAGAAGTACAAGGACTATGTCGGACTCGATGCCTCCATGGCTGACTTGATGAGGCCGGCACTCTATGGTGCATACCATCATATCACTGTTGTTGGCAAGGATAGGAAGAACCATGACCATCTCTATGATGTAACAGGCAGTCTCTGTGAGAACAACGACAAGTTTGCCATCGACAGACCGCTACCCAAGGTTGAGCCTGGGGATGTCTTGGTGTTGCATGATGCAGGAGCACACGGACACAGCATGGGATTCAACTACAATGCCAAGCTGCGCAGCGCTGAATATCTGCTCAAGAGAGACGGGTCGGTGAAGATGATCAGGAGGGCACAAACCTATGATGACTATGTGGCAACCCTTCGCTTCGAAGGGGCTCTTGTGGAGGTCTAATGCATTCATTCAACATACGGGTGTATTACAGCGATACTGATTGTGGTGGCATCGTCTACCACGCTCGGTATCTTGATTTTGCAGAAC
>JAIMZO010000024.1 GCA_020054965.1 Spirochaeta sp.
ACGATGGTCATCCCTGGTATCCTTGTTTACCTGCTGCTTGAGTCGACTCAGCGACCCAAATGGCTCGATTCTTCCACCCTTGAGATAGTACTGACCTTCGGTGATATACCCGGTATTATCAGGAACCGGGTGCGTGACATCATCACCAGGCATGGTGGTTACTGCAAGAATGGTCACAGAGCCTGCACCCTCAAAGTCAACGGCTTTCTCATAGCGGGAAGCAAGGGAACTGTAGAGGTCACCTGGATATCCACGGTTGGAAGGTACCTGGTCCATGGTAATGGCCATTTCTTTCATGGAGTCAGCAAAGTTGGTCATATCGGTAAGGAGTACTAGTACCTTCTTGCCATCCTGTGCAAAACGCTCAGCAACGGCAAGGGCCATATCAGGGACCAACATGCATTCAACGGTTGGGTCACTTGCAGTATGGATGAACATGATCGTCCGACTCATTGCACCACTACTCTCCAAGGTATCCTTGAAAAAGAGATAGTCATCATACTTGAGACCCATACCGCCAAGTACAATCAGGTCAACTTCAGCCTGCATGGCAATCCTTGCAAGCAGTGGGTTGTAAGGCTCACCACTGACACTGAAAATGGGAAGTTTCTGACTCTCTACCAAGGTGTTGAAGACGTCGATCATCGGGATACCCGTTCTGATCATGTTACGAGGAATGATACGCTTTGCTGGATTAACCGCAGGACCACCGATATCAATCATATTTTCCGACAGTGAAGGTCCATTGTCACGGGGTTTACCCGTACCATCAAATACACGACCAAGAAGGTTCTCCGTATACGAAACACGCATCGGGACTCCAAGGAATCGCACCTGATCACCGGTGGATATACCCTGTGCACCACTGAACACCTGCAAAGAGACCAGATCATCATCAAGCTTGATGACACTCGCATAGCTCTGTTCACCTCCAGAGGTGACTATGGCAAGCTCACTGTTGCTTACCCCGACGGCACGTACGGTAATGACGTTTCCAACGATGGATTCAATTTTTGAATATATTTTCTGCATCTGCAACCCCTTAGATCAACTGCTCAGCGTCCGGGTCAACACTACGTTGTTTCCCCTGGTACAGTGCAAGGATCTCTCCTTCTATCTGTGTGAAGCGCTCGCTCTTCGTTTCAACATTGTTCCAGTCAAGGAACTTCTGCCTAAGCGTGTTAAAGAAGGAACGCACATGTTTCTTATCTTCCAGGTCAAACTCAGTGGCAAGCACCTTGAACAGTACCTCAAAGGTATGTTTCTGTCTTTCCGGTGGGACCGAAGCATCGACTGGGTCGAAGGAGTTCTGCTGCAGGTAAAAAGCATCAATCAACTCACTCTTCTGATACGTGATATAGTCTGAAACCGAGGTTCCCTCTTCACCAACAACCTTCATCATCTGGTTGACCTCATTACCCCTTCTCAGGATATTGCGGGCATACTCGACCTTTTCCTGCTTGATGATACCCTCATATTTCGACCAGGAAGTGAGAGGATCGATTGCAGGATATTTGCGTGCATCACTGCGTTCACGGCTCAAGCCGTGGAAAGCACCGACAACCTTGAGTGTAGCCTGGGTGACCGGCTCCTCGAAGTTGCCTCCGGCGGGACTGACAGTTCCTCCGATGGTTACCGAGCCGATACGACCATCACGCAGACGCACCTTTCCAGCTCTCTCATAGAACTCTGCAATGCGGCTCTCCAGATACGCTGGGAATGCCTCTTCTCCGGGAATCTCTTCAAGACGACCACTCATCTCACGCATTGCCTGTGCCCAGCGACTGGTGGAGTCAGCCAGGAGCAGGACGCTGAGTCCCATCTGTCTGTAGTACTCAGCCAGCGTTACTGCGGTGTATACGGAAGCCTCACGGCTTGCTACCGGCATGGAAGAGGTATTGCAGATAATGATGGTACGTTCCATCAGAGAACGACCGGTCTTCGGGTCAATAAGCTCAGGGAACTCCTTGAGAACCTCTACTACCTCACCTGCTCTCTCTCCACATGCAGCAATAATGACAATATCCACATCTGCATTACGGCTGGTCATATGCTGGAGAACAGTCTTTCCTGCACCAAAAGGGCCAGGGGTACAGTAGGTACCACCTTTTGCAACGGGAAGGAAAGTGTCAATGATCCTGATTTTGGTGACCAGGGTCTCATCGGGGCGCAATCGCTCCTCATACAGTTTGATGGCTTTCTTGACCGGCCAGGTGAAAATCATGGAAAGGTCTTTCTTGTTCCCTTTTGCATCCTCTACAGTACAAATGGTATCACGTACACCATAACTACCCTTTTTCTTGATGCTTACCACTTCCCAATCAGTATCATTGAGATTGAATGGAATCATGATCTGGTGGGTGAACAAGCCTTCAGGGACAGTTCCGAATGTATCGCCGGGACGGAGCCTGTCTCCCACCTTTGCAACAGGGGTGAACTCCCAATCATTGTTGGGAATTGCATCAAGATACACCCCGCGTTGGAGAAAGAACCCACACTGTTTAGCGAGTTCTGGAAGGGGGTTCTGCAAACCATCATAGATCTGCTGCAAGAGCCCGGGGCCCAAGGCAACACTCAACATCTCGCCGGAGAACTCAACGGTATCCCCAACGCGGATCCCACCGGTCATTTCAAAGACCTGCAGGGAAGCCGTATTCCCATTGATACGGATTACCTCACCCTTGAGGCGATCATCACCAACATGGATATATCCGACTTCATTCTTTGCAATAGCACTGTCGAACTCGACTGTTACCATATTCCCGTTGACGCCTAAGACACGCCCACTTGTATTTGCCATATCCAACTCCACTAATTGTTCTCAATCTCAGTCTGAATATTGGAAAAGAGACGCTTGAACTCAGCATTTCCTTCCTCTCGGGTGAAAAGACTTTTTCTTTGCAGTATTTTCAGTTTCAGCGCATACGAAAGCAACCCTTCAATATCGAATGTATGAAGAGCACTCAAATCATCCAGATAGTTCCAATGCAACCGGATCAGCAACATTTCAGCTTGTAATACGTCATCACTGGAAAGAGCCTGACGCACAGTATCGCTGATATTGGCTTCCTTATCCCCATCATTTCGATAGGAGGGGTCGGAGAGAGAAAGTTTTCTGCTTCTTGCCTCAGTCAACTCCTTCTTAACCATGCCAGCAAAATGTTGGTACTGGGAGAGAAAATGATGTGAGGATGCAACACCGCTTACCGCCTGCTCCAAAAGCAGGTAGTGAGCCTTGCTTACCTGATCTTTGCAGAGAGAAAGAAAGGTATCAGTTGTGAAGGGAAGCACTCCGTCATACCGTAAGGAAGGTAACGTTGCCACCAAATAATAGTAGGAAGCCACGACAACTCCTTATTGTTCCGCTTTGAAAACGATGTCCTGGATGGAAGGAGAAAGAAACGGACGAAGCAGTTCCGCAGTCTCCTCTGCACTGAAATCATAGAATGCCGAACCATCCTTCTCACTTACCCTGAAACCAGATCGAACGGAAGGAACTGCCTTGATTTCAAGACCTTTCTTGAGTTCATCAGCAAGTTCCTTTTCCAGGGATGTTGCAAGCTGATCGAAATCTTTCTTGCTCAGCTGCAGTTCTTTTCCCCCGATATCGGAAAGGGAAGAAACAACCTTGATAATTACATTGACAAGGTCCTTGCTGGAATAGGCTTTCTCGATATCAGTGGTAAGAATCCTGTCCAGTTCTGCTTGTATGGCCTTCTTCAGGGAGAGCTGTACATCCCTGCTGGCCTGCTGAAGACTGCTGATTGCACTCTGGTCCCGCGTCTGGATCTCCTTGTGAGCTTTCTCGATTTCCCGAGCAGCCTCTTTGCGGGCTTTCTCAACCAATGCTGCAGCCTCAGCCTTTGCATCAGCAATAATCTGATCAGCCTCTTTCTGTGCAGCCTCAATTCCATCCCGGCGGATGGAAGCAACCAAATCTTGAATCTGTTGAGCCATCTGAATTCCTACCTTGTCCTTAAGTTCCAATTGGTCACGAAATGTTTGGTTTCTGCATAGTCACACAAAAATTGCCAAACTTCAAAGAATTATCGTGCAATGAACATAAAATTTCAACCTATTTATCAATTTTTGTCTATTTGGCTATGTTTATGCACTTATAGCAAAGAGATACTCTATGGATTCTATACCATACCTCTTTTTTTTGCTAGGATGTCCCCATGAATATGCTTGCAAGACATGCCCATCTCTATACCAACGGGAGTAAACGGGGGATTCTCTGTATTGAGAATCTTCACGATGGAAAGGTACATCTACTCATCAGTAAAAACATGGTGAACGATATACAATCAATTCGGTTCCGTCTTGATCTGGGAACATTTGAGCATACAGCGCTCCAGGATGCGTATGAGCACATTGGCCTGGAAGTATTTTCCATCAGGGTATTGGCAACCGCTGAGGAGAATGAAAACTTGAGTGACTTGCTCGCTGCACAAGAATCATTGCTTGTATCGCAAGGAAAATTACTCTATTGAAGCATTTCCCTTGATGTCCCTCTTATAGAAACAAAAGGAGGGATATCATGTACGGAAGAATTCAGAAGCATAGTACCCAGAGGCTTTTTACCAATGCCCAGGAGGCCTACCGCTTGCTTGCACACTACTATCTGCAAGTTGCTAATACGGGTGGATGTATCCTCGATTACCTGCTACTACCCCATTCAATTGACTTGTTGCTCTTCTTTCCCACTACCATGCATAATCTCATTGCAGTGGATTCCGCTCATCTGCTTCCACTCTTTGGTACATTGGGAGCCAAGGGAAAACACTACCCTTTCTCTGGAACCTATGAACTCTACCATGCAAGTCACTGTTTCTGTGAATTGGGAAAGACAGGAGCAAATGTCCTGCCTTTCAGCTTGGAAACTATAGTGCAGGTAAAGAAACATGCTGGGATTTGCTCGCCTTCGTCCTGTCTTTTTTGATCAGATTCCGTACCCCTTGGATGGTTACTCGTATTGCATCCTCGGTATCGTGGAGCTTAGGATTCTCCATACCCAGGAGTTCACGCTCCTGGTTTCCCACCACGAAGAAGTCACTACCACAGCGAACGCCCAAGTGTGCAGCAACCACAAAGAGGGCAGCACTCTCCATCTCGCTTGCCAAGACACCGAGTCGCTTCCAAGCCTCCCATTTGTTAATCAGGTCATAACTGACCGGCATCAGGGAAGGATCATGCTGGCCATAGAAAGAGTCCTTGCATTGCACTACCCCCAGGTGACTTTTTTTCCCGAGTTGGTCAGCAGCCTCTTTCAATGCAGTTACTACCTCAAAATCAGCCACAGCAGGGAATTCAATAGGTGCATACTCCCTGCTGGTTCCTTCCATTCTTACCGCAGCGGTAGCAATCACGACATCACCACCCATCACGTCCAAGGCAATACCGCCGCAAGTACCCATGCGGATGAATGTATCACTTCCGCATTTGAAGAGTTCTTCCATTGCAATAGATGCAGATGGTCCCCCTATACCAGTGGAGGTAACAGAGACCTTTTCCCCATCAAGATACCCTGTATAGGTAACATATTCCCTGCTGTCAGCCACCAGAGACGCATCATCAAGATACTTTGCGATCAGTGGCACCCGCTTCGGGTCACCAGGAAGAATGACATATCTGCCCACATCGCCCTCTTTGATATGCAAATGGTATTGGATACCTGTTCCGTTCATATAGTCTGACATAAATCCTCCCTCTTGCTTTCATGGTATCACCCACGGTATCAAGGTGCAAGCTGTCTCAGTACCCCATCTGCTTCAACATATCTGCAAGCACACGAAACCGCTCACCAAGTCGTTCCCCTTCTTGGGATAGTGCATCATTGAGCAGACGGATATCGGTGTCTATCATCGGATTATCTGTGCAAACCTCGACGCTCATGGCATCCCCTTGCAGTCCAATACGGTCAATGGTCTGTTGATCTGGATCGTAGAATTTGGGAAATCGATAGGCATCCTGAAAATAGAGGTTGGTTCTACATATCAGGATCGCCAAGTCAAGTGCACGGGTAAGGGGAAGTTCTTCACTCTGGCGTGACCACTTCTCCCCAGTATAACGCCACACCTTTGCTGATGCTTCCACACTGCCCCGATCATTCCACTGGGCCAATCCAATCGAGAGACCTTTGGCATCACTTTCATTTGCCTGCTTTCCATCAACGTGTTCATAGTTCGGTACCACGATAACGGGCTTGTGTTTCAAACTTGTAGGTATCTTCATGCATGTATCTCCTTTGCGTGTGTATGGGTTTGTTTCATCATGGAGAGCAGTGCTTCAAGGTCTGCACGATAATCAGAAACATCCTTTTGATAATCAAGCTCTTCCAAAATGGAAAACTTCAAAATGGAAGGCCCATGCTTGTCATAGCTATCCTGTAATGATGGATAGTTTGCCAGAGCCCCAACAGAAAGTCGTAAAAAGAGAGAGTTCTTGGTTGCCTGAAAATTGTTGCTTACCCCCAGATACTCCTGTGAAGTACTGGAATCAACCAAGAGAAATACACCCATTGGAGGTTTTTGCTCCTCATAAAGGGAACGAAGTTGTTTTTTATCCATAGAGTAACCTTTAGTAAATTACTAATTTAGTATACTCAGTAAAATGCCCTCTGTAAAGAGGGCATGATCAACATTTCTAAAGTTCTACGTATGTTTTGCCCATACCCCCATCTTCTGGATTGGCAAATCGGAACCCTCGAATCGAATGATGCTTCTCCAGATATGAGGAAATACCCTTGGAGAGAATTCCGTCCCCATAGCCATGGATAACAGAGAATTGAGATACACCATGAACCAAACAGCTTTCAATCTGCTGTTCAAGGGAGGAGAGAGCTTCCTCCAGGGTATACCCTCTCAGGTCGAGCATCAGTTTAGGCCGCGGAGTGCTGCTATGGTACGAAACCAACACTTTCTTCTGTTGCTCCTTGATCGCCTGCAATTGCTTGCCATCTAGTGTCATTCGCATCGATCCAATTGCAACAAGATACTTGTTCCTTCCCTGCTTTTCCAGGATTTTTCCCAATCGTTTCGCAGTTCCACAGAGCACTTCCATGCCTTCATTGAACTCCTGTGGGTTTTGGTCCTCCAACGCTGAAAGTTCCTCTTCGCTCTGTTCAAGCAGAGCTCGTTCATCCTGTACCTTTTTCTCCAGGCTTTGCACATACGCTTTCACCTGTTTGCGTTTGGCCTTATCCAGTTCACCTTCCCTCATGGTCTTTACAAGGTTTTCCAGCTCTTTTCGTTTTGCACTCATGAACCGAGCAAGCTCGGTTGTTTGTTCATCCTTGAGCTGTGCTTCCCTTTGCCGTACTTGAAGCTCCTTGAGCTGCAGTTGTTTCACCTCTTGCTGAAGCGTGTAATATCGCTTCTGGATCTTTTCTTCCTGCTTCTCAAGCTCTTTTCGTTTTTCCTCAAGATCCTTGATGATGGAAGCAATCTGGACAGCTTCACTGCCAAGATAGTGTTCAGCACGAGATATGACTTCCTCAGGGAGTTTCATATAGCGGGCAGTATCGATCGCGTGGCTCTCTCCGGGCAACCCCTGTATGACATGGAAGGTGGGCATATGGGAGTGTTCGTTGAACTCCATTGAGGCATTGATCACTTCCTTCTTTGCATAGGCAAACTGTTTGAGTACTCCATGATGACTTGTCACAAGCGTCAGTTTTGCCTTATCCAAACAGAATTCAAGTACAGAGCGGGCAATTGCAGAACCTTCGACTGGATCGGTGCCACTGCCAAGTTCATCGAGAATAACCAAACTTCTCTCACTCATGTTCCTGAGGATGTAACCGATCTGTTTCATATGGCCACTGAACGTGGAGAGCTCTTCCTCGATCGACTGTTCGTCACCAATATCAGTAAACAGATTGTCAAACAAGGGCAGGCAGCTCCCTTCTTCAGCTGGAATGAACCCACAGTATTGATTAAGCAACGCAAACAATCCCACAGTCTTGATTGTCACCGTCTTTCCACCAGCGTTCGGGCCGCTGATAACGACTGCTCGAACACCTTCTTCAAGTACAATGGAAATGGGAACAGCTTTCCTGCCCAACAATGGATGTCTCGCTTGTTGCAGGTTGCATCGGTTTGTCTTCAGGTCTGTTGCAGTGCAGTGCATGTCCAGAGCCCAAAGAGCAATAGAGAAAATGGCATCAAGCATCCCGATACGTGTAGACAAAGTGTTCAGTTGCGCTCTGAGCGCTCTGGCATTGCTGTTCAGCTCACTGAGAATCTTGGCTAGCTCCACAAGCATCTGGTTTTGTGCCATCATCACTGCATTGTTCATCTCTACAAGCGTATAGGGTTCCATGAACACGGTATTCCCTGAACTGGAACTGCTGGAGACGAATCCTTGTACCTGGCTTCTCCTGTCACTTCTTACGGGAATGACCAGTCTTCCATCCCTCATTGCTTCCTGGTCAGTCTGTACTGCAGTAGGATTGCTCCTGATGAACTGGGCACAGAAACGGGAGCGTTCACTCTTGGCTGCTTCCACCTGACGGAAGAGGGCACGTATCCTGGGATGAGTGTTTCTTACCTGTCCACTCTCATCGAGGGTGCTCTCAGTCTGAGTTGCAAAGGCAACCAATTCATTTGGCAACCCCTCTCCCAGAAGCGGGTCCAACACTGCAAAGTATCCATCAGGATCCTGCAGGGACTCCATGTGCGTATACAGATGCTCAGCACTGCGGATATACCGAGCAAGATCAAGCAGTTCATATCCTTCTGCGCCCTGGGTAGGATCATCAAGTGAGGCAAGCGTTTCCTGTATAGCAGGGAATGAGTGGATCATGAGCCTATCGGTACCTGAAAGCAGTTTCATTGCTGCTGCAACTTGTCCCTGGCGTACGGTAAGCTCATCCTGTGTATCGAGAAAAGGAAGCGTCTTAAGAACTTGCACGCCTTCTGGTGCATGGCTCATGCCCTGTATCTGTTGTAAAACCTGGAAGAACCCCAGTTCTTCAATACTCTTGTGATTCATCTCTCTCCATTCGTGTGACCCAGGATTTTGAACGGTCATGTTTTCCCATCCATTCAGGTTTCTTTTCATCGAGGGAAGCAAGCATCCTGAGATAGCTCTCATATCTATCGTAATGGATGAGATCCTGTTCCACTGCCTCCATCACCCTGCATCCAGGTTCCCCCCGATGCAGGCATCCTTCATATGCACATGAGCCTGCAAACTCCGCAAACTCAGGAAAAGCATCGCTTAATTCGTGGGGGTCGGTATGTGGGACGAGGAACTCCCTTACCCCAGGCGTATCTGCAATCGTAAAATCTGGGCCATGCAACAACAGGGCATGATTGGTGGTATGTCGGCCGCGATTATATTTATGGGAGATTTCACCTGTTTTCTGCCCTACTCCCAACAACCGGTTGATCAAGGTGGATTTCCCAACCCCGCTCTGTCCGACAAACGCCACTGTCTTACCCCTAAGAACCTCATGCAGGCGATCAAGATTCTCCCCATTGGCAGCACTGACCGCCATTGTCTGATACCCCAGTTTGCCGTAGAGGGAAAAACGCTCATGTTCCTCCTCTGTGAGAAGGATGTCGCTCTTGTTCAGGATGATCATGACCGGGGCTTTCCGGGAGCAGGCTATTACCCGGTCGATGAATCGTGGCCTGAAAGGAGGACTTTCCACAATGCTTACACAAACCACCAGATCCATGTTGGCCACCACGGTCTGGTTGCATCCTTTCTTGGCATTCCAGCGCTGGAAACAGTTGCGTCTCTCAAGCCGTTCCGTGATCAGTCCCTCTCCCTCATTGGTAATGGCAAATGATACCTGGTCACCTACTGCAAGAGGATTGTACTCATCGGTAACTTGGGACAACTGTTTTCCCTTGATACGGCAAAGAAAAAAGTCTCCTTGAGACTCCACCGTATAAATATTGTTGATCCCTCTGGTTATCAGACCTGTTTGCATCGCTTTCTAGCTCCCAGGAAGTACTGTATCTGCAAACGGGGCTCTTGACAACCAGAAGGTATTTGATACTGTAATGCTATGTTCAGTTTTAAAACGTGTGCTCACCCACTCTGCCATACCTATGTATGCAATGAAGGCGACTATTGTTTTCGCCATAGCAAGAACCAAGACCAACTCTACCAGGATTGTCTTGATCGGCTTACCGGCACCAAGGATATTGTTGACTATTCACTAACAGGCAGCGAGTTCGAGAACCTAACCTTGGGAAAGAAAACCATTTCCGCCTCAAATATGGCGTGGTGCACCTTTAGAAATGTGGATTTCTCACAAGTCACCCTGCTCACCAGTTTTTTCGACTTCTGTCTTTTTGAAAAATGCAAATTCAACGGGATTATCTCCCGCTACAGTGTTTTTTCTGGCAGCAAGATGATCGACTGCAATTTTGCTGGCAGCATGATCATGCATACCAACTTCAGTGGAATCGATGCCTTGCGTTGCTCGTTCGATGATTGTGATCTCTACTTTTCTACCTTTAACTCCAGCTTCCTCAGGGATACTGATTTTGAGGATTGCAACTTGAAGAAAGTCGACTTTGTCTATACTGACAGGAGACGCGTCTCCTTCCGCTACTCCAACTGGGAGGAGGCACGCTTTTGAACATCTACCAACACTTCTCCGTCGTAGGATTCTGCAACACGTATCTTGTAGCAAGGGAAAAAGGCAGCGAGGCACTCTTGATCGACCCAGGTCATGTTGATACTGAGTTGATCAATATGATTGAAACGAACCAGTATACATTGAAACATGTATTGCTGACCCACCGCCACCCCTCCCACTCAGAGGGCCTTGGTACATTGAAAAAAATTTACAATGTTGAGGTACATGCCTCAGCGTTCAGCAGTTATGAGTTTCTTTATCATCCCATTGAGGATGCAGAGGTCCTCAATCTTTGTGGGCTGAAAATCGAGGTCATTCACGTTCCAGGACACAGCTTGGATAGCATGGCCTACCGGATAGATCATGCATTGTTTACCGGAGACACACTGCTTTGCGGCAGGATTGGATCAACTCCCGGGTATCGTGAACAAGCTTTGCTCATATCTTCCATCAATCAGAAACTCATGAAGCTCGACGAGAATATCCTGATTTTCCCTGGTCATGGTTCTGCAAGTAAGCTAAGAATCGAGCGGATGTTCAATCATGACCTGTTGCAGCTGGGGAAGATAGAGACCGAACGCCAGAATTGGCGGGAAGACGAGTAGAGCGCAAGTAGGAACGAAACCGCTCAGGCATTTCTGCTCGAAAACGGATTCTTGTACCAGTTGAAGGACTGTCCAGTTCAAGGAGAAAGGCGTGCAGCATTAAGGTCTGACCATCCTCCTTTCCATAGATGGGATCTCCTATGATCGGATGTCCGGCTTTGCTCAGGTGCACCCTGATCTGATGGGTCCGTCCAGTATGCAATACGATTCTCAAGAGGGCAAACCCTGAATACTGCCTAAGAACCTGATATTCAGTCTTTGCATACCTCCCCTCAGTATCATCACATGTGGTAAATTTCTTTCGATCTTTTGGATCACGTTTCAGATGCTTTTCAATAGTGCCTTGTTTGGTCTTGAATGTTCCTCTGGCCAGAGCTATGTACACTTTCTTCGTCGTATGATTCTTGAACTGGGCAGAGAGCTGCCTGTGACTGATACGATTTCGTGCAACCACCAATACTCCACTGGTGTCCTTGTCCAGTCGATGCACAATACCAGGCCGTACTGCAGGACTAGAGAGGTCTGCCTCTTCCTCAACTTCAGTCTCATCCATCAGTTCCTCACAGAACCGCTCACCATACCGATGGACCAAGGCATTGACCAAGGTATGTTCCGTATTCCCATTTGCAGGATGGACTACCATCCCTTGTTCCTTGTTG
>JAIMZO010000025.1 GCA_020054965.1 Spirochaeta sp.
ACAAACCTCCAGCCTGATACCAGGTATATCAGCTACATATACGATGAACAGCCACGAACCTTGATGCAGAAATTGAGAGGAAAGCCTGGAGATAAAATACTACGGGGAACGCTTCCTTTCGGCGTCGATACCACTACGCTTGAATCACTCTATCTGCAGAATGGCCGCCAGATATTCCCCAGAAGCCAAGGTCGGTTTTTCAGCCAGATTTTTACAGATAAGTATGATGTGCAACCGTTGCAAAAGCTTTTGCAACATATGTTTGGAGACGTTCCGCTAAGTGAGGCAGTCATTCCCACCATGGTGATGACTTATGATGCAGCACATGGAAGGCCTTTCATCATGAGCAGCCATGACTCACACGGCTTCCTGTTCTGGGAAGCAGCCCGGGCAACCAGTGCTGCCCCTACATTCTTCAAGCCCGCATATCTCTACGACCGGGAAGAGAAAACCATGCAGACCTTGATCGATGGAGGCGTTGTTGCAAACAACCCAAGCCTCTATGCATATCGTCAAGCCAAGGAACTCTATCCGGATGCAAAACGGTTCCATATCCTTTCCCTTTCAACAGCAAGCAGTGATTTTACTTTCACTGTCAGTGGGGCAGGAACGGGTGTCATCGGTTGGATAGATCCGGCAAAGGGTGCCCCGATCCAGAAGATCTATGCCACAAGCCAGATGCAGGTTGTGGACCAGATAGCACCGACTATTCCAGACATTTCCTATACAAGGATCCATGGTACTCTGGGAGAAACATACAAGCTTGATGAGACAACAGCCGGTGCCCTTTCCACCATGCACCAGGGAGCCCAGAAAATTTATCAGGAAAACGAGGATCGGCTCAAGACCTTCGCGCAATTGCTCTGTGGGAGAAACCATTTTGACCAGATGGAACTGGGACCAAAGGAAGTCCTTCCGGTGATCCAACAACCTAATCGAATTGAAGTACCGGAGGAAGCAATTCCTGCACTTGATTCCTACCACAACTTCCTCAAGCGATACCAGATTGGAGATGGTGAGAACCAGGAGAATTCTCAATGAGCACACATCCAAAACAAGTGGAACTTGAATCAACGATGCGAAGGTTGTGTGATGATCTCGATCACTATCTCGAAGACACCTTCGGTGATGCGTACCCTCTTCACCCGAACAGGCCGGAGCGAGGAAAAACCTCCAGTGTTGCCTATGATGGACTCTTTTCCACGGGTACACAGTTTACCCTAGGATATGGAAGCAACCATGGCCGTGGGTATATCCTCTCTGTTGAGATCAGGACCTTGTCGTGGGTGCAAAAGGAAAAGAAAGAATCTATCGAGAGAGCAGCCATGGAGTATATAAGGAAAATCCTGCCCGTCTATTTTCCCCATCGTGCCATTGAGCTCAAGCGGGACGGAAATGTCTACAAGCTGGTGGGCGACTTCTCACTCGGGGACTCCAGCAACAGATGAAGTGCATTTCTGAGTCCTTTGGCAGCTTCCCTTACAAATGCGGGAAATTGCTTGGGCTTTCTGCCTTTGGCATCATCACTGACCACCCTGATGATTGCACAGGGAATGTTTGCAGCATGGCACGCAAAAGCGACCGCATATCCCTCCATATCACTGCATCCAAGGTGAAGGTCTTCCCTCAGTTCAGGATGTTCCTCGCGATATGAGCGGACCAGGAAGCGATCGGCTGTACCCATTACCACAGATTTTGCCCCTTCAATTGGTGGACAATAGAGTGGAAGGAAAGAGGGGGCATGAGTACCATCACCCAGGAAGGTGGAGCCCCAGTCCAGCCCAAATGCCCTCAGGTCAAGGTCGTACTGAACAACCCTGGAAGCACAGACAATATCCCCGATGGCAAGGGTTTCTTCCAATGCCCCGCAATATCCCACAAGCACCACCAGAGCCGGTTTATACGCAGCAATCGCATGAGCCACGGCAATACCGCTGGCAACCTTGCCAACCCCTACAACCATCCCGATGACCCGCTTGGATGCAAAAAACACTGGTTCGTTCAACTTTGTTAGGATACCTTCCAATTCGTGTTTGAGTGGGGCAACCAACAAGACATCCACACTCATTGCGCCCGCTCCCTGGAAAGGTCGGGAAGGATCAAGGTGGGGCTCACTCCCAGTCTCCGCTCTCTACCAGTCCTTTTGGTTCGCTCTATGGCCATTGATGTATAGGTAACAGCACGTCTGACCGCTGTTTGGAAGGTATGCTTACAAAGCAAACTTCCCAGCAGGATACTGGCAAAAAGGTCACCACATCCGGGGTATGAAGCATCCACCTTGGCATATCGAACCAGAAAATCCTGATTTTCTGCGTGACAAGCTACTGCAAAACCATCAGAGAGAGGAACACTGGTGATCACAACAAAGGAACCTGTAAGCAAGGAGAGCTTACGGGCCCAGGAAAGCGCTTCCTTCTCGTCAAACTGCTCCTGGAACGGGAGGTCAAGAAGCAGGGCCGCCTCGGTGATATTCGGTGTGATGATGTCTGCAACATGCACCAATGATCGCATCGCCTCCACATGACCTGTCGTGATGGGACCGTAGAGAGATGCATCATCGCCCAGTACAGGGTCCACCAACACCAGGGGGGAACCCACCCTTCGCTGCTGTTCGATGAACCACTTGATGAGCTGTACTTGATGTTCGCTGCCCAGGAACCCTGAATAGATTGCATCATAGTGGAGGGAGAGTTCCTTCCAAGCATCAAGAATGCCTTCAAGCTCAGAGGTGGTGTCGCGGAAATAATACGTGTCAAACCCATCCGTTTGAGTCGAGAGCAAGGCAGTCGGAAGGGGGCATGTCTCTATTCCCATGGTCTCCAGAACAGGAAGGACAACAGTCAGGGAGCTCTTTGCATAGCAGCTCAGGTCATGGATTGCGGCACAAATCGGTTGCATGATTTCACACTATCGCACATCTGCAAAACAGGCAATATATGGTATACTCCAAAAACCGGAGGTCATATGCTTATCTATGATACCTTGAGCCATCACCCCATTGCTGATGACATGTTCAATATTCTTGATTTTCCCTTGCCAGATGCAAGTGCACTAAAAGATGCACTGTCCACAATGATCCTCTCATCCTCCGGTTGGAGGAAGGTTTTTGCCGAAAGCGGGGACGAAGAGGATGCTACAGCAAAGATCACTGAGGCAGATGCCATGCTGGCATCTCTTGCCGCCCTTTCCCTTGCACGATTCCTAGGGGTCCCTGCTGCTGGGAAGCAGGCAGTTACACGAGGGGATGTGCACGTTGAACCGCATGATACAACCATTCTGGTGGGTCTTGATGCAAGGCCGACCGGAAGAGTACTTGGGGATATCGTGTGCAGGACCCTGACCATGCTGGGCTGCTCGGTACGGTATCTCTATATCTGTGCCGCCCCCCAGATCATGGCTGACTGCAACCTCTTCCCCGAGGAAGCTGATGCATTCTTCTATATATCCGCAAGTCATAATCCAATCGGGCACAATGGCTTCAAGTTTGGTCGCTTTGGTGGTGTATACCCAGCCAAGGAGGCTGAGAAGATCGTCAATGTATTCAGGGAAATTGTATTGGAAGAGCCGATGGCTCCTCTCTACCTCCAGAATCTCTCCTCACAGATGGATACCACCCGGTACAGGCAGGTGCTTACATCGGTGAAAGCGGAGCAATCGAGGAATCTTGAACGGTATGAACAGTTTGTACTTACCACAGCAGTGCAATCAGCGGATAGGAATGAACATAGAATATTCAGGGAAATGCTGGTAAAAGCCCACACCAAGGAACCCCTTGGGGTTGTGGGAGAACTCAATGGCAGTGCCAGATCCGTAAGCATCGATTACCGCTTTCTGACTTCCCTCGGGCTCAAGGTACACCAGATCAATGACCAGCCAGGGCAGGTTGTCCATGCCATCGTACCCGAAGGGGAAAACCTTCAGCTCTGTCAGCAGACCCTGGAGATGCTGTACGCCAAGGATCCTTCATTCCTCCTAGGCTACGTTCCCGACAACGACGGGGACCGTGGGAACCTTGTATATATCCAGGGGGATACAGGAAAAGCCCGCATCCTGGAAGCCCAGAATGTATTCGCCCTGGTAGTCATTGCAGAGCTGACGCTCTGTCGATTGAAGCATCCCTCCAGCCTGTTGGCAACCGTTGTAAACGGTCCTACCAGTAACAGGATAGACCATATCGCACAGGCTCTTGATGCAGAGGTCTTCCGCTGTGAGGTAGGAGAGGCAAACGTTGTTGAGCTGGCAGAGAAGAAAAGGGCGGAAGGATATCTTGTCCCCGTGCTGGGAGAGGGTTCCAATGGGGGCAACATCACCCATCCTGCGAAGGTTCGTGACCCGCTCAACACACTGCTGAGTCTGTTGAAACTGCTCAGGAACCGGGATATCGCAAAACTCTGGTTCCGTGCAAACGGGAAGGAGGTCCCCCACCCCGTAACCCTTGAGAAGATCATTGGAAGCATCCCCCTATACACCACTACCGGGGCCTTCTCGAAAGAGGGCAAGATGCAGATCCATCATGACCATGCTGCCTTGAAAAGCCGATATGAAGTGTTATTGCAAGCTGATTGGATAGAAAAGCAAGAGATGTTCAAGGAACTGGACATCCATGCATACACCGTGTTCCAGAGTGAAGGGACCAGCACCGTTGAAGGTATGGGAGAAGCATTCCGCACACCCCCATTCACCGGCGGCTACAAGGTGGCCCTGAAGGACAAGGATGGCATCATCACTGATTTTCTCTGGATGCGAGGCAGCAAGACCGAACCAGTGTACCGTGTCATGGTAGACAGCAAAGGTGATGATGTGAGCCGTCACGACAGGCTCCTTGCATGGCATCGCAGCCTCATCGCCCGCGCCGACCAGGATTAAGGCCCCTGCCAGATCTCATTGACCAGACCGTTGAGTGTCTCCTCCCGTTTTGCGGGGGGAGATAGCTCACACTCCCAAACAACCAGGACACGATACCCCTTCTCCAACAACTGTGCACAAACCCTCTGGTCACGTTCCCTGTTCTTGGTCAGTTTTTGTTCCCAGAACAAACGGTTTGTTTTCGGAAGTGAAAAATACTTGCAACCTTGGTGTGCATGCCAGAAACATCCATTGATGAAAATGACGGTCCTGTACTTGGGAAGCACAATGTCAGGTCTCCCTACCAAGCGTTTGTCATTGATACGGAAGCGGAATCCATGACGAAACAAGTAGCTCCGTACCAAGAGTTCACTCTTGGTATCCTTCGCCTTGATGCTTGCCATGATCTTGCTACGCTTGGCAAGGGAGAAGCAATCACCCATCTGACGTACCTAGAGGCTCAACCCTGCAATTGCAGCCCCGAGGGTTGGCGAATCATCAATATGGACAAAGCGGTAATACCTTCTTCTCTCCAGTTCCAGATGGGTATGGAGATAATATTCAGTATACTTCTTCAGGTACTCAGTCTTATAGAATGTGGTACCGTCAGCATTGATGCAGACAGGAACACGTGGATCAGTGCCGGCTCCGCTCTTGAGTATGGTGGCAGCAAGGTTTGCCGCCGTAAGTTTTGCCGCCCGTGCAATCAATGCATCAATTATCATCCAAAGGGAAATTGCATCCGCTTGGCTCCCTTCGCAGCAGGCTACCAGTTCATACTCACGGTTGAACGGCATCTCAAGGTAGTTGCTCATCACCGTGGTGTTGATTCCGCCAAGTCTTGCAAACCGTTGCCTGAAGTTCTCACTGAAGATTCCGTCCTCTATCGCTTTCTCTATGACAAGCGTGCTCAATGGACCAAGATACGCTCCGCTGATCATCTTCTCCAGATGGTATTGCTGGGGTGCCTTGGTTGCACCAAAGAACTCACGGTCAAGGTCGCTGGGACAAAAATCGAAGTTGCCGGATTCAATATTGATGATCTGGCTACCCCCATCCCGAAGCCCCAGTTTTCCAATGGAAGCATTCTCTTCCACATATGCGGTATTTGTACCGGTACCAAGGATGAAACCAATATAGCCACTGTAAGGGACTTCACTCTTTGCACTCACTCCGGCTAATAGTGTAGCAACAGTGTCGTTCAGTACTGCAACCTTCTTGTTGGAAACATCGTAACCCCGACGGGCAAGTTCTTTCAGCAGTGTTGCCCCAACCGGTTTGCCAATCACCTCGGGAGCTTTTATCTCCTTGGAAAACACCAAGGGAATCCCGTCATGGTCAGCGGTGATGGAAGCTGCGTAGGAGAAGCAGAACCCAATCTTGTCACTCTTGTCGATCAGACGCTCCACTTCATCGGCAAACGTGGAGAAAAACTCATCTGCACTCACTTCCTTTTTGACACCAGGCATTGAAACTTTCCTGAAATCCTCGATATGTGCAGTTCCCCGATCATCAAAGGTCACCAGGCAGGTCCTGAAATTTGTGCCTCCTGCATCTAGGACGATAACCGGTTCATTCCTGGGAATCTCTCTGACCACAGTGGTATAGGTCGGGATCATTTTCAGGCTGCTTGATTTCTCATCAATGAGACCCTTCTCCATTTCTCTGAGAAAGGTATTGAGCAAATGCTCCATATCCACCGTAGCGGGATCGATTCCCCGTTTTTTCAGGAATTCCTCGGTTTTCTGGACACAATCAGACATGCTTCCTCCTATAGGAAATCGAGGCTTACCTAGACCTCCACTTCCTTTCCATTTATTTTCAAAGTGAGCGGGCGTACCGCAAAAAATCCTTCATAATCGCTGTGCAACAGAAATTTCCCCTCTACCCGGACCGATGTACTGACCCGCCTTCCATCCACCACCACGTCAGTAGTGACTATGATGTCAGGGATCCTGCCGCTCTGTATCACAGTACCCATCAAGAGGGGGAGTGTGACCCCTTCTCCCCAGTCTGTAACTGCAGCCCCTTTGAGTACTGCATGCCCCTCTTCCCACGCATGGACAGTGAGATATTGGATCGCCACATCATTAAGCGGGCCTCTCGCTGCTTGCATCAGTGATGCAAAGAAAGAAGTTTCTCCTTCCTTTGTCGCCAAGAACACAGGAAGATATTTCCCCAGATCAGCCTCCTGGAATGTCAGGATGTGTGGAAGTGTCTCACCATCCCTGAAGTAGAGATTGCTTCCAGGAAGGTCAAGCATCGGAGTATTCAGGAAGGCCGCGACCGCGCAGATCGTCGTGTCAGTAATGGCAGCAATAGCCACAGTGACATCATTTGGGGTTGGCTCTTTTGCCCCAAGAGGGAAGAGCAGACAAAGCATCAACAGAATTGATATTAGGTATTTCATGTGCATCCTTTGTGATATGATAATTCACCACACAAAAGAGAACAACCTATTCAGGGGAAAAAGACACAACTTCACTTATATGGTACACTGATGTCATGAATACGCACACTTCCAAACAGACAATATTCTGGTATGACCTTGAAACCTTTGGGCTTGACAGCCGATACGATCGAATCGCCCAATTTGCAGGGCAGCGCACCGATCTCAACCTCAATCCCATTGGCGAGCCTATCGTCCTGTACTGCAAGCTCAGCGACGACTATCTGCCCGATCCGCTTTCCTGCACCATTACCGGCATTACCCCGCAGGAAGTGAACCGGAAGGGAATGTGCGAAAGCGAATTCATTGCCCGAATCAATGCAGAATTCTCAAAACCCTCTACCGTGGTTGCAGGGTTCAACAATATCCGTTTTGATGATGAGTTCATTCGCAATGCTCTCTATCGAAATTTCCTCGACCCTTACCAGAGAGAGTGGAAGAACAACTGTAGTCGCTGGGATATCATTGACCTGGTACGTGCAGCATATGATCTTCGCCCTGAAGGCATCATCTGGCCACCCAGAAAGGAAACCACGGGAAACCCAACGTTCCGGCTCACCAGCCTTACCGAGGCAAACAATATCAGCCAGGAAGGGGCGCACGATGCCTTGGTGGATGTCAGGGCTACCATTGAAATTGCACGCCTGATCAAGAACAAACAGCCAAAGTTGTATGATTACTACTTCTCCCTCAGGGCAAAAAGCCAGGTCAAGCGGGTGGTCCCAACCCCCTTCGGGCAACCGGTTCTCTTTACCTCTGCCATGTTCAGCAAGAATGAGGGTTGCTCACGCCTGATCACCCCAATCACCCACATGAAGAGCAATGCGAATGCCATTATCTGTTTTGACCTGAGCAAGGACACCGCTCCACTGCTGAGGGCAAATGAGGAAACACTGCTCAAGACAGAGGGTGTTTTCACCCTGGCGATCAACAAGTGTCCATTTGTCTCCCCGCTGAGTGTGCTGACTGACCAACTCGCCGTAAAACTTGGGATAGACAAGGATCTGGCCATGTTCCGCCACCAACAAATTGCAAGCCACCCCAAGTTGTTGCTTATCGCACGGAATGTCGAGGACACCTTTGAAGGGGTGGATGATGTGGATTTCCAACTCTACGACCGCTTCTTCGCTGATGCCGACCAGAAGCGCTTTTCCCTGATCAGGGAAGCTGAGCCAAAGGAGAAACTCTCCCTGCACCTGGACTTTGAGGACAGCAGGATCCCTACCATGCTCTTTCGCCATGTTGCACGGAATTGGGAGGAGGTACTTACAGAGGAACAACTCATGAGATGGCGTAGCTTCTGTGCCGAGCGGACACTCAATCCACCAGGAGACGTCAAGATGAACTGGCATTTCTTCAAGCGCAAGATTGAGGAAAGACTGGCAAGCACAGAGACCCCTGCCCAGGAGAAACGGGTACTTGCCGATCTTAAGCAGTATGGGGAAGAACTCGAGAAACGAATCTTCTTCTAGAGCAGCTTCATTTCCCTTGCTGTTTCCTTGAACGCTTCAACAGCCTTGTCCAGATCCTCCAAGGTATGGGTTGCTGAAAGCTGTACCCTGATACGGGCTTTTCCCTTGGGTACCACGGGATAGCAGAATCCAATGACATAGATACCCTTCGTGAGAAGCATGTCAGCCATCTGGACTGCTTTTGCCTCATCGTAGATCATCACAGGGACGATGGCTGTCTCCCCTTTTACCAGGTCGAAACCTGCCTCTTCCATTTTCCTTCGGAAATACACTGCATTGCGCATGGTAATTTCCTTGTACGTGTTTCCTGCCTCCAGCAGGTCCAGTACCTTGATCGTCCCACCGCAGATAGCCGGTGCCAAGGTATTGGAAAACAGGTATGGACGAGCCCTCTGGCGGTACAGGTCGATCAGGAGTTGACGACCAGATATGCACCCTCCACTTGCCCCACCACAGGCTTTCCCAAAGGTGGTGGTTATCAAGTCCACCTTCCCTTCAACACCACACAGTTCAACGGTTCCTCGTCCTTTAGGCCCAAGATAACCGGTTGCATGTGAGTCATCAACCATAACCAAGGCGTCATACTGCTCGGCTAGTGCACAGATCTCTGCAAGCTTGGCAATGTCCCCATCCATGGAGAATACGCCGTCTGTAGCAATCAGGCGCCTTCTCTGATCCTTGCTCTCCTGTAGCACTGCCTCCAAGCTTACCATATCACTATGCTTGTAACGATACCGTTTTGCCTTGCACAGCCTAATCCCATCGATGATGGATGCATGATTGAGTTCATCACTGATGACCGCATCCTCTTCTCCCAACAATGGTTCGAACAGCGCCCCGTTTGCATCAAAGCAAGAAGTGAAGAGAATGGTATCATCCGTGTGCAGGAATGCACTGATACGCTGCTCCAGCTCCTTGTGGATCTGCTGGGTCCCACAGATGAAGCGGACCGAGGAAAGTCCGTAACCCCATCTGTCCATGGCATCTTTTGCGGCCTTGATGACCTGTGCATTGTCGGCCAATCCCAGATAATTGTTTGCACAGAAATTGAGAACCTCACCGCCGGCAACCGAGATTGAGCGTTGCTGCTTGCCTTGCAATACCCGCTCCCTCTTCATCAATCCAGATTGTTCCTGTTCTGCAAAGAATGCCTTCAGATCCTTTTCCAATGCTTCTGTCATGGATTCCTCCTTCTAATGGTTTCGATCATATCCAGGGTCATGGTCTCCAGGTTGTAGGTAGGATTCCAACCCCACTCCACCCGTGCTGCATAATCCTCCAGGCAGTTTGGCCAGGAATCTGCAATGGCTTGCTTCACGGGGTCCACCTCATAGGAAATGGTAAACCCTGGGATGAGGGTACGTATATAGGCAGCTTGCTCCTCAGGGCAAAAACTCATGCTGGCAATATTGAATGCATTGCGGTGCCTGAGACGACCGGGATCTGCCTCCATTATCTGGATTGCCGCTTCCACTGCATCCGGCATGTAGATCATATCAAGGTAGGTGTCGCCCCTGAGAAAGCAGGTATAATGCTCCCTCTTCACCGCTTCATAGTAGATTTCCACCGCATAGTCTGTCGTACCACCGCCCGGAGGAGTCATATTGCTGATAATGCCCGGGTAGCGAACCCCCCGGGTATCAACATCATAAGCATGGTGGTAATAGTCACACAGCAACTCACCGGCAACCTTGGTCACCCCGTAGATGGAAGTCGGACGCTGGATGGTATCCTGTGGGGTGAACTGTTTGGGAGTGGTAGGACCAAAAGCCCCGATCGAGGAAGGGGTGAACACCGCACACCTATTCTCTTTCGCCACTTCCAGGGTTGCGATCAATCCATTCATATTGAGGTCCCACGCTGATAGAGGATTTTGCTCAGCCCTCGCAGAGAGCAATGCGGCCAAATGATAAATGGTGTCAATCTTATGCTTCTTGACAATCCCATTGATGGTTTCCCCATCACGTGCATCTACCTTGTAAAAAGGGCCTCCACCGATAAGCTCCTTGTTTACATCATCGCGGATATCAGTCAATACGACATGATCAGATCCATAGCGACGTCGGCATTCCATGGCTATCTCTGAACCAAGCTGTCCCAATGAACCTATGATAAGGATGTTTTTCATCAGACCCTCCAAGAGCACATTCCTTGACAATTCCCTTTTGGGGAGCATACAATAACTATGTTCATTATAATAAACATAGTTCACTATGTCAAACTTATTACCATAAGGAGCGATGCAATGGAAACCCCTCCCATGATCGGCAAGAACATACAACGGATACGCACCAGCAGGAAACTCACACTCAATGTACTCTCTGAGCGTTCAGGTGTGTCGAAGGCAATGCTCAGCCAGATTGAATCCGACAAGGTAAACCCTACGGTGGCCACTGTCTGGAAAATTGCAAGGGGCTTGAATGTTGAGCTCAATGATCTTCTCGATTCAGACGATCAGCCAAAAAGGATTTTTTCCCTCAACCCGGCCGGAGAGGACTCCCCAAAACTCGAAACGCATGAAAATGGGGTGTCCATCAGGATCCTCAGCCCCTTGAGCATGGTGGAGGATCTAGAGATGTACCTTGTCACTCTCGAGCCACACAGCATTCTCAGCAGTGAACCGCACTATGCAGGAACGCAGGAGTATCTTACCGTTGTAAAAGGTGCGGTAAAGGTACAGGCTGGGGATAATAATGCGGAGATACGGAAGGGCGACTTCCTCGTGTACCATTGCGATGTGGAGCACTCCATTGCCAATGAGAGCAATCAAGTTGCAGTAGTGCACATGGTGGTACGCTTTACGGAGGAGAAGCGCTAGGATACCGCTTTCATTTGACGTGAAGGACTGCCTGCAGTATAAAGAAGCAAGGCAGGTACATCATGGCAAAAAGAAGCATCATGGTCTCCTATGGCATGGGAAAATTCATTGCAGAGTTCCTAACCGGAGCATTCGGCAGCATCGTCTTCATGTTTTACGAAACGGAGGTGGGGTTGTCTGCCGGCTATGCCGCGCTTGCAACCATCCTCTACTCGCTCTGGAATGCCATAAACGACCCAATCATAGGGTATGTGACCAACAAAGGAGCCCCTT
>JAIMZO010000026.1 GCA_020054965.1 Spirochaeta sp.
CCGAGAGTGCGTGAACTGACGAGGAGCCGTATACCGAACGGTACGTACGGTTCTGTGGGAGGTCGGATGAGCCATTAAGGCTCATCCTCCTACCCGATTTTCCCCCCTCTTTTCAGTGGGAATGGTAGCTGGTACTATATGTATAGTTACACGGTATTGGGAGATGGATATGAAGAAAGTTCTCTTGGCATGTATACTACTCCTCTTCTTTGTGTTGCCCTTGGCAGCGGAAGATCCTCCACGGTTTCCTTCTGCTACCGTGTACATGCAGGGCGTCATCGAGCCAAGGGATCTGAGGATCTCCATCTACAATGAGGCAGGTGAGGAGCTCTCAGGTGAGGATGCGTTGCTCAGTTTTGAGTTCCCGAATCTAGAGGAGTGGGAACTGACCCAGTCTCTCTATTTCAGATTTTCCTCGCATCTTGCAGAGGCTACCGTCGGAAAGTTGATTTTTTCGATTACAGATCTTGAAATGGATGCATTGAATAGACTCAGGACAACACTGGAGCTTGAAAGCGAGAGTTTCTTCACCAGTGTGGAGAACGGAAATACCTTTAATACCAGGTTCCCTGCAGGCGCCCAAGATGATGTGCCTATCGGGAAACTTACCATCAGAATCAGGAAACGAGCAGCTGATGTGTTTAGCGCAGGCAACTATTCCGGATCTTTCTCCATTAATTATACCGAAGGAAACTGAGCTCCTTGTAACTCTCGATTATTGTGAAATTTGGCTGGTTAATCAACCAATAGGTAAAATAGTTACAAAATTGCAAAATTAATGTTTTACAGTGTGAGAAAACCATGCAATAATCATGAGTGTCGTTGCTCAAGTCTAGACCGATGTTTCCAGCGGATAGACACGTACCCTTAGGAGAGGAGTCCTAAGGTTCTCAAGGAGGTTGCCGCTACCCATCTGGGTAGCGGTTTTACTTGGCTAAAGCCCTTGCATCGTCTGCAACATTCTTCTCTGGAAAATCCATCGGTCCAATCCAACGGCCACGCTTCCGAGTACAGCACTACGGTCCTTGAGCTGTGAGCGTACCACAGGAATGCCCGCAAGGGAGTGGTGAGCATGCTGCTGGTGGTACTTCTGGAGAACTGCGAGGTAGTGATCGGGAAGATTGGAGATGCCCCCTCCCAGAATAACCTTATTGATTCCGGTAATAGCACTGGCAGCTGTGAGTGCCATACCCATTGCCTCTGCAGCCTCCAAGAGCGCTTGAGTCACTTTTGGGTCTTCACTTTGTGTCAGTTCCTTGACTGTCTTGCCGGCAAATCGTTCACTGAGTGCCCACCCTGCAGCTACAGTCTCGAGGCATCCAATGCCTCCACACCGGCACAAACCTGTCTGCCGTACTGGAAGGTGCCCGAATCTGCTCTTCTCACCTACTATGGTATTGTCCTGCACCAATGCACCGCTGATATGCTCTCCCCAATTGACATAAAGGAACGACTTTTCATCTTCATCGGCGAACCACTGTTCAGCCTCCACCATTGCCCTCACAGAATGCACCAGGATTGCAGGGGTCTGTGTGTATTCACTGATGGCTTTAGCAAGTGGGACGTTCTCCCACGACCAGTGGTCATGGCGGAGTATGGAAAGACCATCTTCACTGATTTGTGCACTTGTGGCCACCGTGATGCCTGCAATAGGGACCTTGGTAATTCGTCTCATCTTCAGACACGCCTTGATGACGGTAAGGCCATGTTCTTTCGCATCCGGTTTGATCGGGGTTGGGATTCGCTCAAATCTCAGCACATTCCCCAGGAGATCTGTAAGGGTGAAACAGGTATTCTTGCTACCAAGTTCCACCCCCAGGACCAGTCTGGATCCATGTTGCAGGGCCAGTGTGGTGGGTCTCCTGCCATTGGCAGTCTTGGCCTTTCCTCTTTCCTCGACAAGTCCTTCCTGAAGCAACTGCTCCACAATCTCACTGGTGGATGGCTTGTTCAGGGTTAGACGGCGTGCGATATCAGAGCGACTGGACTCACCCTCTCGGGCAAGTAGATTGAGAACTCTCAGGCGATTGATCGTCCTGGCTGAGCTTGGGGTGGAAAACTGCATGCCCAAGCATAGCCCACCTATGCGTTTTTGTTAAGGAACAATTGCCGTTGGTTTGAAAAATCAGTATGTTTGCCTATATCCCTTTGGAGGTATCATACGAAGATGGAACAAAAGAAATTTAAAACTGAAGTATCAGAGCTATTGCATCTGATCATCCACTCGCTCTATTCCCACAAGGAAATCTTTCTTCGCGAGCTGGTATCCAACGCATCCGATGCACTGGACAAACTTAAGTATCTCACCCTTACCGATGACAAGCTCAAGGATCTGGCTTTCGAACCACGCATCGACATCTCCTTTACAGAGGAAGGTGAAGACCGCACACTCACCATCAGTGACAACGGTCTTGGCATGAGTCATGACGACTTGGCAAACAACCTGGGCACCATTGCATCCAGTGGTACCAAGAAGTTTCTCGCTTCTCTTACCGAGGAGCAGAAGAAGGACAGCAACCTTATCGGTCAGTTTGGTGTAGGTTTCTACAGCGCCTTCATGGTTGCAAAAAAGGTTGAGGTAATCAGCCGAAAGGCTGGTGAGGAACAGGCTTGGAAGTGGAGCAGTACCGGTAAGGGGAGTTATACCCTTGAGGAGGCAGAACGCGAAAGCCAAGGCACGACCATCATCCTTTACCTGAACGAGGAAGGCAGTGAATATGCCAACCGTTGGCAGATTCAGCAGCTGGTGAAGAAATACAGTGACCATATTGCCTATCCCATTTTCCTCTCTTACGACCAGACATCCTACGATGACAAGAAAAAGGATGATGAAGGTAATGCACTGAAGAAGGTTGAACACAAGGTTGAGCAGATCAACAGTTCCTCTGCTCTTTGGAGACGCAGCAAGAGTGAACTGACCGATGAGGAGTACAAGGAGTTCTACAAGCAGAGCAGCTATGATAGTGAAGACCCCTTGTTCTACCTGCATACACGCGCCGAAGGTTCAACAGAATACATCACGCTCTTCTTCATCCCAAGCAAAGCCCCGTTTGACATGTACTATGCAGATTACAAGCCGGGTGTGAAGCTCTATGTGAAGCGGGTCTACATCACTGATGATGACAAAGAGTTGCTTCCTTCCTATCTTCGCTTTGTGCGCGGTGTAATCGACAGTGAGGATCTTCCTCTCAATGTGAGCCGTGAGATTCTTCAGCAGAATCGCGTAATGAATGCAATCCGCACCGCATCTGTGAAGAAGCTGCTTGGTGAGTTCCAAAAGATCAGCGAACAGAACCCTGAACTCTACACAAAGTTCATTGAGCAGTACAACCGACCCCTTAAGGAAGGTTTGTATTCTGATTATGCCAACAGGGATGCCTTGCTCGAACTGGTTCGTTTCAAGTCCTCCACGGAGGATGGCTATGTAAGCCTTGCCTCCTACAAGGAGAGGATGAAGAGTGACCAGAAATCAATCTACTACATCGCTGGTGGAAAGGAAGAGACCCTCAAGGCAAGCCCCTTGCTTGAAGCGTATAGGAAAAAGGGGTATGAAGTCCTCATCATGAGCGATGATATTGACGATATCGTGGTCGGCTCGATCGGTACCTACAAGGAACTGCCTCTGAAAGCAATCAACAAGAGTGGTGCCGTTGATGACCTGAAGGAAGAAGGGGAGGACAAGAAAAAAGACACCAAGGAAGCGAAAGCCATCATCAAGAAGGTCAAGAAAGCCCTTGGAGACAAGGTGAAAGATGTTGTTGCCTCTTCCCGTCTTGCAGATTCCCCTGCCGTCGTGGTGGTTGATGAGAATGACCCATCAGTACAGATGCAGCAGATTCTCAAGAGTATGGGACAGACCGACTTTGAGGAAGCAAAGCCGATTCTTGAGATCAATGTGGAAGATCCGATGGTCAAGAAGATCGAAAACAGCAACGATGAACAGTACATCGAGCAACTGAGTTCAGTGTTACTGGATCAGGCTCTGCTTGCTGAGGGTGTCATGCCCAAGGATCCGGTAGGGTTTACAAAACGTCTGCATGCTCTTTTGTCTACATAATAGCAAGTAATTAATTACTTATCATGCAAGGTGAAGAGATTTTTTTCTTCACCTTGTTCTTTTTTTCTACCGATGGTAGTGTTCTATTTAATACGTGTATAAGGAAGTAGAAATATGATTGCAAATTTCATGGCACTCAGCAGTGAAGCCGTTGCTGAAAGTTCCGCCTTTGGCCGCTTCGTTGAGAAGATTGATAGCTGGATTCAGATCGGTCCGGTCGAATTCTTGGTGAATGTCGCGATTGGATTGCTTATTGTGCTCATCGGAAAGCTGGTGATCATAGGCATCACCCGTATTCTCAAGCGCGCGCTCGACCGTTCCAAGAAGATCAATGAATTGATGGCACGGTTTATCGTGAAGCTGGTCAATGTCATAGGGTGGATCTTCCTCATCATTGCATTCCTTGGCCGCCTTGGCCTTGATATGGGTCCCGTGCTTGCCGGACTTGGCATCACTGGTGTTGTCCTTGGGTTTGCATTACAGGATACCATTGGAAACTTGCTCAGTGGTGTGATGATTGTCATCAATGCACCGTTCAGGATTGGTGATTATATTGAAACCGGATCATTCAGTGGTACTGTCAGCGATATGGACATGATCTGTGTCATCCTTTCCACACCCGACAACCGTAAGATAACCATCTCAAACAAGCTTGTCTGGAACAGCCCCATTGTAAACTACTCCAATGTTGAGCGGCGGAGACTCGGCCTCACGGTCAGTGTTGCATATGGGACCAACATACAGTTGGCGAAGGATACCATTTGGAAGATCCTCAATTCGTATAGTGAGATTCTTAGCGATCCAGCTCCCATGGTAGAGGTGAATACCCTTGCAGCTTCCTCCATAGACTTCGCGGTTCGCCCTTGGACGAAGCCCGAAGACTACTGGAAGGTCTACTGGCGATTCCAAGGTGAGATCGTTGACCGTCTTGCCGAGGTTGGAATCTCAGTTCCTTTCAACCAATTAGATGTGCATATTGTAGACCAGAGCGCAACATAGGCTACTGCTGTTCGCTCACAGAGCAGTGGCTTTCAAGGATGGTGCAGAATTCCTTGGAATCCTGGAGGAGGAACTTTCCAAGATAGGATTTTTTCCTCCATGCTTTGGAGCCGAATACCAAGGTGATAAACGTATCTTTTGTCTCAATTACAACCGAGATGTTGGAGAGTTTGTTCTCCCGCATCTCGTAGGTTTGCTTGCAGGAAACAAAGTCTGCATACGGAAAATGGTAGAACTCATCAGCCAAGGTGATCCCCACCACCTGCTTCTTCGTGTCGAAACAAAGCAGGATCCCATCCCCGATATCATTGATGTATCCATGTCTGTCATCAAAATCGTACCCGTGCTCCCTCATCAGCTCATTGGTTCTCACTCCCAGCTTCTGGAGGGTAAGACGGTAGTTGGCTGCTGCTCGGTTACGATTCCTCTTGCCGATGGTCAGTGCATAGAGGTTTGCTGCAGTAACGAGGACTAACAGGGCTAATAATAGGTATTGGAGTATGTTCATAGCCGGACAATACCAAGGGCGGGTCGGCTTTGTAAAGAGAGCCGCTTATGATACACTCTCTTTGAGGTGTCACATTGATAAAGATTTTGATTGTAGTTCCTTACCAAGAGTTGCAAGAAGCATTCGATCAAGTCATCCAGAGTTATGACCTCGATACGATTGAGGTGCGTACCACCCATATCTATGGAAGCGATCCACAGAAGATTGTACCTCTTGCTGCTGATATCATTGTAGCCCGTGGGATCACTGCACAGGCAATTGCCCACCAGAAACCGTCGGTGCATGTTGTGCCCATCGCACTCAGTAGCGCTGATTTACTCAGCGCGCTGGCACTCGCCAAGAAAATGAACAGCAGTGCCCATATCGGGGTAGTCACGAATGAACAGCTGTGTGACCAGGAATTGATCAGCACCTTGGTCGGGCAAAGGGTATCCATCTTCCAGGTAACCGACGAGAAAGATGTGAAAATCGGATTGGAGCACCTTGCAAGGAAGGGTTGTTCCATCTTTGTGGGTGGCCTTACGATGTGCCGCCTATGTGAGAAGCAACAGTTTGCCCATGTGCATGTAAAAAGTGGCTACCAGGCAGTTGTTCATGCAGTGGCGGAGGCTGTTGCAGCCGCTCGCTCTCTGGAGCGGGCGCAGACAAGGGGAAACCTGTTAGGGACTCTGCTCAATAATGCCACGTATGCACTGCTTGCAATCAACAGCAGTGCAACCATCATTGCCGCCAACCGGCAAGCTGAGCAACTTTTTGGTACTACAGCCCTGTTGGGAAAACAATTGGGGGAAGTATATCAAGGAGGGAAGTGGGATCTTGCCCTGAAGGCAGGGAAGAAAGAGATACTGGTACCGATTGCAGGCAAGCAGTTCTTGGTGACCCAGCAACCGATCAGCATGGATGAGGAGACATCCGGTTTCCTCTTTACGTTCCAGAACACAGAGGCAATCCAGCAGACAGAGCACATGATCAGGACGGAGTTGAGCAGGAAAGGCTTGGTTGCAAAATACACATTCTCCAACATTGTGACACAGAATGCCCAGATGATGGCTCTTGTGGAGAAGGCCAGAAGGTTCAGCCAGGTCCCAGGCGCCGTACTTCTGCTTGGTGAAACGGGAACTGGAAAGGAGTTGTTTGCCCAGAGCATACACAATGCATCGCCCCGTGCGTCGCAACCCTTTGTTGCAGTGAACTGTGCAGCACTTCCCGAACAACTGCTGGAGAGTGAGTTGTTCGGGTACTCCGAGGGTGCCTTCACCGGTGCAAGCAAGGGAGGGAAGCCTGGGTTGTTTGAATTGGCCCATAAGGGTACCATCTTCCTCGATGAGATAGCAGAGATGCCGATAGTCGTGCAGGCGAAACTGCTTCGTGTTCTTCAGGAGCGTGAAGTTCGTCGAGTGGGGGCTGACATGGTTGTCCCTGTAGATGTGAGAGTCATCAGTGCAGCGAACAGCAATATCCTGCAGAAAGTACAGGATGGGTCGTTCCGTCTTGATCTCTTCTATCGTATCAGTCTGTTGAGCCTGATGCTGATCCCTTTACGTGATCGTCCTGAGGATATTGGGTTGTTGTTCTCCCATTTTGTCACGCAATACTGCGAGCGGCATGGGCTGAGCAAAATCAACATCAATACAGATGCACTTGAGATGCTAAGGCAGTTCTACTGGCCGGGAAACATCCGAGAGCTTAGGAACGCAGCAGAACGGCTTGCAATTCTTCATACCTCCGACCGGGTTGGTGTCCGGGAAATAGACCAATTGGACATCGGTTCCACCGGCTTGTACCTTGATGCCAAGGATGCAGGAAAACCAAAGAAACAAAAGAAGAAGTGCTCCGATCATGAGCTGTATGAACAATTCCTCTCCAGTGGTTTGACTCGTGAGGACTTCGCCAAGGAGGTCGGTATAAGCAGGACGACGCTCTGGAGGAAGTTCTCCCGATTTGAATCAGAGTAAGTATGTTTCAATTGTGTTTCAATTGAAACATGAAACAATATTTATGTAACATTGAAACATGTTAAAAATGTCTTAAAAATTTTTAGGAAACTGTTTGAATTTTTCATATTTGGTTGCTTCAATGGAAAATATATGTATACAAACATCAATACTATGAAAGATTGTATACAATAAATGTAAACTTGGCACGTTAGTTGCTGCCTCTATTGCCGGAGTGACGAGCATCGTTGCTCACTGCATGTGAGAAGAGGGGCAATCCATGAATGATAAACCTGTATTGGGACTTTTAATCGGCGACGGAGCCGGGGTCGGACCTGAGATCATCGCCAAGCTGGCTGTTGGTAAGTTCTTTGAACAGTATTGTAGACCAGTGGTTATCGGTGATGTACGTATACTCGAGCGTGCCTTCTCGGTGATTGGTTCCTCTGTTCCCTTGCAGGTGATAGACAATGTGGATGAAGCTGACTGGAGCAAGGGCCTTCCCATCCTTGACCAGAAAGATCAGGATCCTGAAGTCGTGAAGTTTGGCACCCTGACCACTGAGGCAGGCAAGGCAAACCTTCATGCCCTGGCGCTTGGTGTTTCCTTGTATAAGGAGAAGAAGATTGAAGGTTTCTGCTTCGCTCCTTTCCATAAGGCAGGACTCAAGCAGGCAGGAAGCAAGGTGGAGAGTGAGCACCACTTACTCGCCCAGTTGTTCAACCACACGGAACCTTTCGGGGAGATCAATGTGTTGGGTGACCTCTGGACTACCCGAACCACCAGTCATATTCCCATCCGCGAGGTAAGCAAGAACTTGACGGTGGAGAGCATCCTGCGTGCAGTACGCCTTGCCAACGCATCCTTGAAGAACAGCGGTATTGCAAAGCCACGCCTTGCTCTTTCTGCCCTGAATCCCCACGCTGGAGAGAATGGCCTCTGTGGACGTGAAGAGATAGATGTAATCATCCCAGCTATTGAGAAAGCAAAGGAGATGGGAATTGATGCAACAGGGCCATATCCAAGTGACATCACCTTCATCAAGGCCTTCCGTGGTGATTTTGACGGGGTGGTGACCATGTACCATGACCAGGGACAGATCGCCCTGAAACTCAAGGGATTTGATGAAGGCATCACCATTGCCGGTGGCCTTCCCGCCCCTATTGTTACCTGTGCACATGGTACAGCTTATGATATCGCCGGAACCGGTGTTGTGAAAACCAGCGCTTTTGAGAATGCAGTGAAAATGGCCTCGCGTATGGCCAACCACCTGCGTCAGCAAGCGTAAGGAGAGAGGAACATATGCAATCGAAAAAGGTTACGAGCCAGATGGTGATTCCTGTAATCACAGCAGTGATAGCTGTTCTTTTCATCTATCTCGGGATCACCAAGTACGGCTTTTGGCATGAGCTCAGGGGACCCCTTCCAGGATTTTTCCCCACACTCATTGGATTTGCTTTGCTGGCTTTGAGCTTCATTGCATTCCTGGGATCTTTCAAGGCGGAGAAGACCACCTATCCGATTGAGAACTGGTTCCCTGCTTTTGGCGTGATCGCCATCATGCTTGCCACTCTGGTTATTGGAATGATCCCCAGCCTTGCCCTCTTTGTCATTCTTTGGCTCAAGTGGTACGAAAAGTATCGTTGGAAGACAACCCTCATCGGGTTGGCTGTCATCATGGCCATTGTAATCGGAGCCTTCGTCATGTGGCTCGGAGTTCCCTTCCCGAAGGGAATCATCTACAACTGGATCGCGTACTGAGGAGCATGCAATGGAAAATCTAGAAATGTTATTCATGGGCTTTTCAGTAGTCCTTACCTTTCAGAATGTTATGGTTACCATGCTTGGTGCTGTACTCGGCCTTGTGGCCGGTGCAATGCCTGGTATCGGTTCCCTCGCAGGGGTTGCCCTGTTGCTTCCCCTTACCTATAAGTTCAATCCGACCACCGCTATCATCATGCTTGGTGCACTCTATTATTCCAACATGTATGGTGGATCGTTCAGTGCAATCCTCCTGAACATCCCTGGAGACTCTCCTGCTGTCATGACCGCCCTTGATGGGTATCCGATGGCAACAAAGCGTAATAGGCCTGGTCAGGCACTGTTCACTTCCAATCTTTCCTCCTTTATCGGTGGTTTCATTGGCATGATCATCCTTACCTTCATGGGACCTGCGCTTGCAGAGCTCGGGCTCAAGTTTGGTCCTGCCGAGATGACTTCTCTCTTGTTGGTTGCGATGACTTCCATCGGCTGGCTGGTAGGGGAGAGTCCGACCAAGGGCGTTGTTTTGACCTTGGTTGGTATCCTGTTGGCAACAATGGGTATGGATACGCTTACAGGAAGCCCCCGTTACGACTTCGGCAACATGTATCTGCTAGGGGGCATTCCTTTTACACCGTTCGTCATTGGAGCAGTCGGTTTCAGCCAGGTGCTCAAGTTGATGGCGGAGCGAAACAAGAAGGTTGATGTCAATCTGACACAGAAGTTGACGATCAAGGGATCGATGTTGACCCTCCATGATGTACGTCGCCTTGTTCCTCCAGCCATCCGCAGCGGTTTCATGGGAACCTTTGTTGGAGTGCTTCCAGGAGCTGGGGCGACAACTGGAGCATTCCTTGGCTATGCAGCACAGAAAGCCTTCAAGAGCGAAGAGCCGCTTGGCAGCGGTGCGATTGAGGGAATCGCCAGCTGTGAGGCAGCAAACAACGCAGCCGCCGCTGGGTCCTTTGCTCCCTTGCTTGCCTTGGGTATCCCGGGAAGTGGTACCGGTGCAGTCTTGCTTGGTGGGTTGATGATGTGGGGTCTGAATCCTGGTCCCCTGCTTTTCTCCAGCAATCCTGACTTTGCATGGGGCTTGATTGCAAGCTTGTTCCTCGCAAACATACTCACCCTGTTCATTTCCCTTGGGGTCATTCCCTTCCTGATCAAGATCCTCACCGTCCCGGTACGGATTCTGATCCCGATCATCACCGTGGTCTGTGTGGTTGGTAGCTACAGTACCAGTAACTCCATGTACGGTGTGATCATCATGTTCCTCTCTGGATTGTTCGGGTACATCCTTGACCGCAATGGCTATGGAGTGGCTCCTATGTTGCTGTCGTTCGTCTTGGCCCCACTGCTTGAATCGAACATGCGCAAGGCCTTCATCATCAGCAATGGTAGTTTGGGGATCTTCGTTGACAAGCCGATTTCTGCCTTCCTGTTGTTGGTGCTCATGGCAATCGTAATGACCCCCATAGTGAAGTTCATCCTTCGCAAGGCTGCCATTCGAAAGAAATAAGGTGTCATTTCCTCATAAGAGGAATTGGATATTGGAAAATGTGGGAGTAATCCCACTAGAAACAAAGAGGAGATAGAGAAATGAGAAAAATTGCTCTGGTATTGGCCCTGGTTTTGTTGGTAAGCATGCCCGTTTTCGCAAACGGAACTGCTGAAGCTGCAGATGGTGCAGAGAAGTCCTTCGTACCTACCCGTAATATTGACTGGTATGTGACCAGCTCCCCCGGTGGTGGTTCAGACATCTTCACCCGCACGATTACCGACATTGCTACTGAAGAGGATCTGGTCAACGGACAGAATTTTGTTATTCAGTACAAGACCGATGGTGCTGGTGAGGTTGGTAGACTGCTTGTTTCCAACATCAAGGCTGGCGTCCAGGCTGACCACACCTTGTTGACCTTCAACAGTGGTGACTTGATGCCGATGGTTAAGAACACCAGCAATCGTTTCCAGAACTTCCAGCCTATTGCGCACATGGCTGTAGACAAGCACCTGATCTTCATTGGAGAGTCCTCCAAGTACACCAATGCTGAAGAGATCATTGATGCATTGAACAGAGGTGAGAGATTGGTTCTTGGTGGTTCCAAGGGTGATGACATCGCTTGTCACGCTGCTCTCATCAAGGAACTTGGTGTTACCCAGGATCAGCTTTCCTACATTGCCCACGATGCAACCAGTGGTGCTATCACTGCAATTCTTGGTGGTCATTTCGACCTCTTGATCTCCAAGCCTGCAGCCGCTTCCCAGTATGTTGAAGCTGGTAAGCTTACCCCGGTCCTGGCTCTTTCCACCAGCCGTTTCCCTGGAAACCTCAGTGGTGCTCCGACCCTCAGCGAGCTCGGTTAC
>JAIMZO010000027.1 GCA_020054965.1 Spirochaeta sp.
GCTGGGAAAGCGAGGTGAGATACCCCGCCCCTTGGGCCAGGGCTATTGGTACCTTCCATTTGACTGTAATTGGCAGAGAAGATAGAATGAAACCATCTGAGTACGGATTTGAGGAGAGAAAGCATGAAACCAACACTTTTGGTAATGGCAGCTGGTATGGGAAGCCGCTATGGCGGCATCAAGCAGATTGACAGCGTAGGAAACCATGGAGAGACGTTGTTGGATTATGGTGTCTACGATGCCCATCGTAGTGGCTTTGAGAAAGTTGTCTTTATCATCCGTAAGGATATTGAGAAGGATTTCCGGGAACGTTTGTTCGACCGGATTGCAAACAATATGGATGCCACCTATGTTTTCCAGAGCCAGGATGCACTCCTCACTGAGGAGCAGAAACGACTTGCAGCAAACAGAAAGAAACCCTGGGGAACGATCCATGCAGTTCTCTGTGCAGAGAATACGGTAAAGGAGCCCTTTGCTGTCATCAATGCAGATGACTACTATGGCAGGGAGGCCTTTGCTATCCTGGCAGGGCACCTTGCGAACCTGGAACCAGGAAGCAAAGAGCATGCAATGGTTGGGTATGTCCTCGATCATACGATGAGTAAGAGTGGAACAGTCAGCCGTGCTATCTGCAATGTTAAGGATGGCTATCTTGTAAGCATGGAAGAGCATACCAAGATTGGATATGAAGGGGATAAGGTGGTCAGCCACCAGAGTTCTGGTGACATCGTGCTTACTGGTAAGGAGTGGGTTTCCATGAATTTCTTTGGATTTTCACCCACTGCTTTTGAAAGCTTCAACAGCTACTGGGACGCCTTCATCAAGGATCATATCACCAGTGAAAAGACTGAGTGTTATCTACCGAATGGTGCCAGCAATATTGTAACAACCGGGGAAGGGAAGATGCGCTTCTATACCACCCAGGAGAGCTGGTTCGGAATGACGTACAGTGAGGATAAGGATATTGTGAAGAATGAGCTTGCCAAGAATCTTCCCTATGGAAAGCAACGTGAGCTTGAGATTGCCCGTGCGCTTGCTACCGACCCAAAGCTGCTTTTCTTGGATGAACCGGCAGCCGGCATGAACCCCCAGGAGACTGACCATCTGATGTCCACCATCAGAAAGATCAGGGACCTGGGAATTACGGTTGTTCTGATCGAGCATGACATGAAACTGGTGATGAACATCTGTGATACCATCACTGTCCTCAACTATGGGCAGAAACTAGCCCAGGGGACTCCCCATGAGATCAAGAAAAACCCGAGTGTCATCGAGGCCTATCTCGGTAAGGATGAAGAATGAAAGAGTTGCTCACGATAGATGACATTTCTGTTTCCTATGGGAACATCAAGGCACTGAAACAGGTCAGTATGCATGTCAATGAAGGTGATATCGTCTGCCTCATTGGAGCGAATGGAAGTGGTAAGAGTACCTTGCTTAAGTCCATCGTGGGGCAGGAGCCTTTGGATTCCGGCTCCATCACCTTTGATGGAGAGGAGATCTGCAGGGCTAAGAATGGTGGAGCCAAAGAAGGCAAGCGCTCAAAGATACTCACCACTGACTTGATTGCAGCAAAGGGAATCAGCTTGGTTCCTGAAGGTAGACGTGTCTTTGCAGATATGACCGTGGAAGAAAACCTTGATATGGGTGCCTTCCTTGTACGTGATGATGCCCTGATTGCGGAACGCAAGGAGTCCATGTATGACTTCTTTCCCATTCTCGGAGCAAGAAGAAGGCAGAAGACCCGATCCCTTAGTGGGGGTGAACAGCAGATGATGGCCATAGCCAGGGCTCTGATGAGTGGGCCACGCCTGATCCTTCTGGACGAACCTGGACTCGGTCTCGCCCCATTGGTAATTGCAGACATCTTCGAGAAGATTGCCTTGATCAACCAGCAGGACAAGGTAACGGTCTTTCTGGTGGAACAGAACGCCCGCATGGCACTGAAGGCATCCTCTGAAGGGTATGTCATGGAGAATGGTAGGATTGTACTCAGTGATGCATCCTCCGCACTTTTGGAGAATGAGAAGGTACGGGCAGCCTATCTGGGCGAATAATTACTGGAAATTCACGATGGCATGAATTATAGTGTGCTTAGATGGTAGGAGATCCATATGATTATCGAACGAAGAATGACGCGCAATCCTGTTACAGCTACTCCCGATATGTCCATCGCGGAGGCCTCTACCTTGATGAAACAGGAGAAGGTTCACCGACTTCCTGTGCTTGATAAGGAGAAGCGGCTGGTTGGTATCATAACCGAAAAGGATATCTTGTATGCCACACCTTCTCCTGCGACAAGTCTTTCTATCCATGAGATGGCTTACCTGTTGAGCAAGCTCACGGTCAAGAAGCTCATGAGCAAGAACGTGGTTTCCATCACCAAGGACACAACAGTTGAGGAAGCTGCCCGCATGAGGGTTGATCAGGACCTGAGCAGTCTTCCAGTGCTTGAAGGACAGCAGTTGATCGGTATTGTGACAAAGAGTGATATGTTCAAGATTTTGCTTGAGCTCTTTGGTGCACGTCATTTCGGAATTCGCCTAACCTTTGTGGTTGAAGATAAGCCGGGAACCATTGCCAAGATCAGTCAGGTTTTGAGTGAGGCTGGAATTGACATTATCACCTTTGGTACGTTTATGGGAACTGATCCCACCAATGCCATCTGTACCATCAAGGTTCAAGGAGCATCTATCAGCAAGGTAGTGGAGCTCATGAAGCCCTATGTATCTCAGTTGCTGGATGTTCGGGAGGTCTGAGTGCCGAAGAAGAAGAAAAAGAAGGCTTCGAATACAAGCGAGACGGCTGGAAACAGCCGTCTTGTAGTTGATTCCGATGCCTACAAGCCGTTTGAGCATATCAAGGAAGTAAAGAAACAGCCTGTGAAACAGAAGCCCCCCACCAGGCAACGCAAAGAGCCCTTGGTGCTTGGATATGATCCAAAGGCAAACTTCGGTGATATCCTTGCCACTTGGGAACAGACAGGTGAACTGGGTGGGGTGACAAAGCGGATGAAGAGCCACAGCAAGGTAGCGGTGGAGAAATCCTTTGGTGAGATTCTTGCAGAATGGGAAGGTGAGAAACAAGCTGCCAAGAACAAGAAGGAAGAACCGGTTTCCATCAAGAAGAGCAAGGCCTATGAGCCTAAAAAAGATTTTGCCTCACTCCTGGAGGAGTTTGAGGGGAGTGAGAAACCCAAGAAGAAACGGGGAAAGCTTGTCTCTGATCAGAGAAGGAGAGAACGTGAAGACCTTCCCTTGCAACCTACCCATGACATGCAGGAAGCGCTTGACCAGGAACGTGACAGCACGGTGAGCTGGTCATTCGCAGATACCTACAAGCAATGGTCAACAGTGAGTGATGAGGAAGCAGCCATCAAACGGGCACAGAAGGAAAAGCGTGAAGCAAAAGCGGACCCCTATACCATTTCCGCCCTCCGTGCCATGGAACCTCAATCCACCTTGGACCTTCATGGGATGAAGGTGGTGGAAGCTGAACAAGCAACTGCTGATTTCCTGCGCTCAGCGAAGGAGCAACGACTCCTCAAGGTGGCAATCATCACGGGAAAAGGATTGCATAATGACAAGGGATATTCCCTGTTGAAAGAAGCTGCACTTTCCCAGATACGGACCAGCAAGGTGGTACGTGAAGCATACACCCCAAAAGCCCAGTATGGGGGAAGTGGTGCTATCTGGATCATCATGAAACGATGATTCCATACACTTGGACACACGAAAAAGCCGGGTTCTCAAAGGGAATCCGGCTTCTCCTCTTGATGTGGTGTTAACGCTCGCGGTAAATGATACGACCTTTGGTCAAATCATAGGGAGAAAGTGCTACACGCACGGTATCACCAGGTACGATTCTGATGTAGTGTTTGCGCATCTTGCCCGAAAGATGGGCAAGAATGACATGTTCATTCTGCAGTTCCACACGGAACATGGTATTGGGAAGAGCTTCGCGTACGATGCCTTCCACTTCGATTGCTTCTTCTTTGGCCACAAAACCTCCAAATATTTGCTTAAAAGCAAGAAAATTATATGCACTAGGTCAAAATGTGTCAACAGTGTCCCTATGCGATAAAAATATCCCAATATCCTTTCAGGAAGATTCCTAAAATGATTGCCGGCAACACATACTGGAAGTATGGACGAAGGATCCTGGGGAATCGCAACCCATTCGACCCACTGTCTGCCTCGGCTATGAATGTATCCCAACCCCAACCGTACTTCCAGGTACAGTAGATGGTAAAGAAGAGGGATCCAAGGGGAAGCAGGGTAGAACTGACAATGAAGTCCTCAAGATCCAACACCCCGGTGCCTGGTCCAAGTGGCTGGAAACCAGAGAGTACATTGAATCCAAGGATGCAAGGGAGGGAGAGCAATGCAATGGCAATGCCATTGAAGAGGGTTGCTCGCTTTCGGTCAACACCCTTGGCATCGATCCAGAAACTGATGATATTCTCAAAGACAGCAATAAGAGTACTCAATGCTGCAAAGCTCATGAAGAGGAAAAACAGGGACCCCCATAGTCTTCCACCGGCCATCTGGTTGAAAATATTGGGGAGTGTGATGAATATTAAGGAAGGACCAGCATCAGGCTGAACTCCGAAGGCAAATGCAGCTGGGAATATAATGAGCCCGCTGGCGAGCGCTACAAAGGTATCCAGGCCGATGATGCGTACAGCCTCGCCGGTAAGACGGTGTTCCTTCCCGATATAGGAGCCAAAAATTGAGATGGAACCGATACCGAGACTCAAGGTGAAGAACGCTTGGCCCATTGCTGCATATATTGTTTCCGAGAGCCCGCTTTCAACCATCTTGGAAAAGTCCGGTACCATGTAGAACTTCAACCCTTCTCCAGCTCCATCAAGGAGCATGCTGTTGAATGCGAGTACCAGCATCAATAGGAGTAGGCCGATCATCATCTTCTTGGTGATTTTCTCAACCCCGTTCTGCAGTCCCTTGGCTACAGGAAGGAGGCCCAGGATAACAGCAAGGATCATCCAGAACGTCATGCTCCCTGGTTTTCCCAGCATGCTGGAGAAGAAACCACCCACTTGGTCTGCATTCAATCCAGTGAAGTCACCTTTGATGGTATGTACAAAATAGGAGAGGAGCCAACCGGTTATGGTTGTATAGAACATCATCAGCACATAGTTTCCAATGATGGCAAGCTTGCCATAGACATGCCAAGGTTTTTTCTTGGGGGTCAATGTTTCGAATGTGCGTCCAATATTGGTTTGACTCGCTCTCCCGATGGAAAGCTCCATAACCATGACAGGAAGGCCCAGCATGAACAGGAACAAGACGTAGATCAGCACAAATGCTGCTCCTCCATACCGACCTGCAATATAGGGGAAACGCCATACATTCCCAAGACCTATGGCACATCCTGCTGATAGAAGAATGAAGCCCAATCTGCTCGCCAGTGCTTCACGTGTTTTCGTAGCGCCTACAGTCATATGATTTCTCTCTTTCTCCATTGTATTGAGTTGTTCCTTGCAGAAGACAACCGTCACATTCTGAAGTATGATACGGGAAAATGCAACCTAAAATTGCCTAGTGCGTTGACAGAGTCACCCCACAAGGGCAAGATACGAAGTAACATAGCACGCAAAGAGGTATAACACATGTCCAGTGGAACAGCATTGCAAGCGTATTTGGCAGAAGCCGAAGAGATGAATGGCCCTATGGTGGCCTATACTGCAGCCCTTGACCAGATTGCACAGGTCGACCAGGGTGTTGCAGGTCGCATCGTCAATGAGCTGAAAGATCAGCGGACCCACTTGAAGTTGATTGCAAGTGAGAATTTCTCCTCAATCGCTTCCCAGCTTGCAATGGGCAATTTGCTCACCGACAAGTACAGTGAAGGGTTTGCATATCACCGCTTCTATGCTGGTTGCGACAACGTTGACGCCATAGAAGCAGCAGCAAGCGAGTATGCTTGTAAGCTTTTTGGGGCAGAGCATGCCTATGTTCAACCTCATAGCGGGGCCGATGCAAACTTGGTTGCATATTGGGCAATTCTCAATACCCGTATCCAGGTTCCTGCTTTGGAGGAGCTCGGCATTCCCAACCCCAGCAATCTTGATCGAGAGCAATGGGATGCAGTTCGAGAGAAACTGGGTAACCAACGACTGTTGGGTCTCGATTATTACTCTGGAGGACACCTGACCCATGGCTACCGCCAGAATATTTCAGCCCAGATGTTTGATGCCTATACCTATACGGTTGATGAGAAGAGTGGTCTGCTTGACTATGATGCGATCGAGAAGATGGCACAGGAAATCAAGCCGTTGATTCTGTTGGCAGGATATAGTGCCTACCCCAGAAAGATCGACTTCAAGCGGATGAGTGAAATTGCCCATAGCGTTGGTGCAGTATTCATGGTGGATATGGCTCACTTTGCCGGCTTGGTTGCAGGAAAAGTCTTCACCGGTAATTATGACCCTGTACCGTGGGCTGATGTGGTGACCACCACAACCCATAAGACTCTACGTGGACCACGAGGTGGAATGGTGCTTTGCAAGAAGGAGTTCTCAGAGAGTGTCGACAAGGGGTGCCCTCTGGTACTCGGCGGACCACTTCCGCATGTTATGGCTGCAAAAGCCATTGCATTCAAGGAAGCACTTGATCCTTCCTTCCAGGCCTATGCACAGAGTATCGTGAAGAATTCCGAGGTCTTGGCAAAAGCATGCCTTGATGAAGGTATCCCTGTTGCAACAGGGGGTACGGACAACCACCTGATGCTTCTTGATGTCAGGCCCTTTGACCTGAACGGAAGGCAAGCTGAGACAGCCCTCAGGGAGTGTGGCGTTACCCTGAACAGGAATGCTCTTCCCTTCGACCCCAACGGTCCTTGGTACACGAGTGGGCTTCGTATTGGAACCCCTGCTGTGACGACACTCAAGATGGGCGAATCAGAAATGAAAGAGATTGCTTCAATCATTGCGTTGGTGCTTAACCACACCAAACCGCTGATTCTTACCAAGGGTGCTAATGCCGGTCAACCCAGCAAGGCTAAAGCAGTGACCGAGGAAGGGGCGATGAGAGAAGCCCAGGGTCGTGTTCTGGCCTTGCTGGAGAAGTTCAAACTCTATCCCGAGTTGGATCTTACCTTTTTGGAGAAACATTTTCCACTCGACAATAACGAGCGGTGATGGTAGCATTGACGTTGGTGGAGGCAATCAATGAGTAAGGTTATAGAGAATCTGCGCTACAGCAAGGATCATGAATGGGTTCGCATTGAGGGTGACTTGGCCTATGTTGGGATTACAGACCATGCACAACATGAACTGGGTGAGATTGTCTTTGTTGAGCTTCCTCCCCTCGGTGAGCGATATCGCAAGGGAGAAGAGATATCCACCGTAGAGAGTGTCAAGGCAGCTTCTGCCATCATCAACCCAATTGAGGGTGTGGTGAAAGAGGCGAATGAGGACCTTGATGGTTCTCCTGAATTGATCAATGAGGATTGTTATACTCATCATCTCTATATTCTTACCTCATTCTCAGAGGATGATTATGGTGAATTGTTGGATGCAGAGGCATACCAAGCATATCTAGAGACTCTATAGAGAGAACACAACAATGAGCCGCCGGATTCTGGCGGCCTTTGTTTGTCCATGTCCTGGAGGCATAGATGATTTATCCCTATATTCCCCATACTGATGAAGACCGAAAGATCATGCTGGAAGCTATCGGCCTTTCTTCAATGGAGGAGCTTTTTTCTGGTTTGTCGGAGGATATCCTACTCTCTGATTCAGTCCCGATCAGTCAGGGAAGGACTGAAGACGAGGTGCAGCGAATGATTGATTCCATTGCACAACGCAATGTACGTGGCATACCATTCCTGGGGTGTGGTTGTTATGACCATATTGTTCCCTCCACGGTTGAGGCGCTTTCCAGTTTGCCCTCATTCGTGACCGCATACACGCCATACCAGGCAGAGATGAGCCAGGGCTTACTCGAGGCAATCTATGAGTTCCAGAGCATGGTTTGTGAGATCACTGCAATGGATGTGGCAAATGCCTCACTCTATGATGGCGCAAATGCCGCAACTGAGGCTGCTTCATTGATGGTGAGTGCAAAGAGGCATGCATCGGTGGTGTTGGTCTCCTCTACCATCCATCCCTTTACCTTGCAGGTCTTGCAGACCTGGGCAAAAGGGACGGGAAGAACGCTGAGGATGGTTGCTGAGAAGGATGGGGTGGTAGACATCTCTTTGCTTCCTTCTCTCTTGGATGCAGGCTGTGCTGGTTTGATTGTCCAGAGTCCTAACCGTTATGGCCTCTTGGAATCGTATGAGGGTGTGGCAGAAATACTACATGAGCAAAAAGCTCTTCTGGCCATCTCCAACGATCCGCTGTCTCTTGCCATGCAGAAATCTCCTGGCGGATGGGGAGCTGATGTTGCCATTGGTGACACGCAGTCCCTGGGGCTTCCCCTTGCCTATGGTGGACCGAGTTGTGGGTATATGGCGGTAAAGGAAGCGCTTTTGAGAAAGCTTCCCGGTCGCTTGGTTGGTATGAGTGAAGATGCAAAAGGAAGGAAAGGATTCACCCTGACGTTCCAGGCAAGAGAGCAACACATCAAGCGGGAGCGGGCGACGAGCAACATCTGTTCCAATCATGCGCTTGCGGCACTCATGACAACCATCCATCTCTCCAGTCTTGGATGGGACGGTATGGTCGAAGCAGCAAACCAAAGCTATGCAAAGGCACATTACCTGGCATACCATCTGGCCCAGCTTCCGGGGATGGCCGTGGTTTGGGACAAACCCTTCTGGTGTGAATTCCCCTTGGTTTTCTCCGATCCCAAGCGCATGAGAAAGTTCATGCAGGAGCTTCGCAATGAAGGGATTTTCGCAGGGGTGAGACTCTCAACGTTGACCCGACAGGTCAAGGATGAGTTGGTTCTCCTTGTAGCAGTAACAGAGAAGCGTAGCCGTGAGGAGCTGGAGCTCTATCTGGCCGCTGCACGGAGGGTGATGAAATGAGAGAGCCGCTATTGATTGATCAATCAAAACAAGGAAGAAAAGCGTACTGTTATCCTCCTCTGGATCTGCCCAAGGGGTTTTCCCAGACGCTTCCTCCTCTTCCTGAATCCATCCAGCGAGAGCAACCTGCCCGTCTGCCTGAAGTATCTGAACTGGATGTGGTAAGACATTTTACCCGGCTCTCCACGATGGCACATGGGGTGGACAATGGAATGTATCCACTTGGTTCCTGTACGATGAAATATAATCCCAAGCTCAGCGAGCATATTGCAAAAATGGAGGCATTTACCAAAATCCATCCCCTGCAGGATGTCTCGACAACGCAGGGCAGCCTTTCGATCATGTTCAACCTTCTGGAGGACCTTTCCTCCATTACCGGGATGAAATGGGGGACGCTGCAACCCTTGGCAGGGGCTCATGGTGAATATACCGGCTTGAAAATGGTCAAGGCCTACTTCCAGAAGCGCGGTGAGACCGGCCGTACCAGGATACTCATCCCTTCAAGCGCCCATGGTACCAATCCCGCCAGTGCAATGGTGAATGGATTTGAAGTGCTAACCATTGGAGCCAATGAGAAAGGCCAAGTGGACCTGGATGATCTTGAGGCAAAGCTTGATGATTCTGTTGCTGCCGTGATGATGACCAACCCCAATACCCTGGGGATTTTTGAGCAGGATATTCTCATCATCAGCAAGATGGTTCATGCTCATGGGGCAATGCTGTACTACGACGGGGCCAATATGAATGCCATATTGGGTATGGCTACCCCGGGTGAGATGGGCTTTGATGTAGTGCATCTTAATCTGCACAAGACCTTCGCCACCCCACACGGGGGAGGAGGCCCAGGTAGTGGGCCGGTGATGGTGAATGATTCACTGAGGCCATTTCTTCCAAAGCCGGATATCCAACTTACCGACAGTGGGTATATCCTTGATTGGGAGCATGAGGACTCCATTGGAAAAGTCAGTATGTTCTGGGGGAACTTCCTGGTACTGCTCAGGGCATATGTCTATATCCTGAGAATGGGAAGTGATGGCTTGCGGTCAGCAAGTGCCCATGCCGTCCTGAATGCAAACTATGTGGCAAAGCGGTTGGCTGATGTGTGTGAGATACCCTATGGCACCCAATGCATGCATGAGTTTGTCATCAGTCTGGAGGAGTACAGGCAAAAGTACGGAATCAGGGCCCAGGATGTTGCCAAGGCTCTCATCGACAAGGGATACCATCCGCCGACCATGTACTTTCCTTCCTTGGTCAGTGAATCGCTCATGATTGAACCGACCGAGAGCGAAAGCCTCGAGACGATGGAAGCTTTCATCCTTGCATTCCGTTCCGTCCTTGCACAGGCAAAGGAGGATCCTGGGTATGTGAAAGGTGCTCCCTATTCCACCCCTGTAGGCCGCTTGGATGAGGTGAAGGCGGTCAAGGAACCAAATCTTCGCTACTAACCACGACTTACGCTTTTTGCTTTGCAGTCTATCCAATCCTGAGGTATCCTTAAGGTATGAATAGAATATTAATACAAGACGGATTGCTCGTTGATACGGAATGGACCAGGCATGCTGACATCTTGATCGAGGATTCGAAGATTGTGCATATCGCAGCAAAAATCGATCCAGACACCTTGCCTGAGGGAACAGAGATTGTACAGGCTGAGGATATGTGTATATTGCCGGGTATCATTGATGCCCATACACACTATCACTTGGTAAGCAGGGGGACGGTCACCGCTGACTCCTTTGAGGAAGGCAGCCGTTGTGCAGCCTTTGGGGGGGTCACCACGGTGATTGATTTCGCCGATGATGACAAAAAAGGAAATCTTGCCGCCTGCACCAAGGCGAGAAGTGCAGCCATGGGTAAGGAGATGGCAGTCGATTTCTCTTTGCATCAAGGCCTGTACGCGTATAGAGAGAGCTTGGAAGAGGAACTGGTGGAGCTCAAGAAAACCGGGGTGAAGGTTATCAAGATGTTCACCACCTACAAGGACGTAGGCTATCTGGTCGACAATCAGGAAGAGTTGCGCAAGATCTTTGCATTATGCAAGAAGCACGACCTCCTGGTCAGTGTCCACTGTGAGGATGATGCAACCATCCAGAAAGTCAATAGCAACTATACCGGTCCCTATACTCCTCCTGCGCATGCAGTTCTCCGCCCAAGTGAAGCAGAGGCGCGAGGTATTGAGACAGTAGGAAAATTGGCCTTGGAGCTCGATATGCCACTGTATGTGGTACATCTTTCGAGCAAGGCTGGACTGCAGAAGGTGAGGGAGCTACGGGCAAAGGGCCTCTGGGTAATTCTTGAGACAACACC
>JAIMZO010000028.1 GCA_020054965.1 Spirochaeta sp.
AGATCATGAAACGATTGCACCCATCTATCTTTGCAGAGTCATCAAGCTCATAGGGAATTTGCCGGATGAACTGCACCATGAGGAAGATGAAGAAAGGGAGTCCTGCAAATTGGGGAATGATCAGGGGCTTGAACGAGTTGATCCAACCAATCTTGTGGAAGATGATGAACTGGGGAACCATGACCACCTGGTAGGGAATCATCATGGTCAGGAACATACAGGCATACCAGAACGACCTACCCCTGAACGGTACCCTGGCGAAGCCATAGGCAACCAAACTGGAAGCAATCACCGCTCCAAAAGTGGAGAGGATCGTATAGTAGAAAGAGTTCTTGAAGAAGGTCGTGAAGGTTATCGTGTTGTTGAACCTCCACCCCCTGATGTAGTGCTCCAAGCTCAGGGATTTGGGTATCAGGGAGCTTGAACCAAATATTTCAGCATTGGTCTTGAATGAGTTGGAAACCATCCAGAGAATCGGATAGAGCATCAGGAATCCAAGGAGGATGACAACGATGTGGAATATGGTTTGGCCGAGAAGATGTTTTGTTTTTCGGTTCAACATCTTATTTACCCTCCTTTGCTTCGTAGAAGACCCAATTATTTGAGGTTTTGAACACAATACCGGTCATAACACCGATTATCAGTACCAGGACCCAGGCGAGGGCACTTCCATAACCCATATCGTAGTACTTGAATGCCCTTTGGTAGAGATAGAGTGCATACACCAAGGTGGAATTGAGGGGGTCTCCTGTTCCTCCTGATACCACAAAGGCTTGGGTAAAGACAGTGAATCCGTTGATCAACTGCATGACCAGGTTGAAGAAGATGACCGGGGTGATCTGTGGAACGGTAATGTGCGTGAATTTCTTCAGGGGGGTTGCCCCATCGATGGAGGCAGCTTCATAGAGTTCCTTGGGAATCTGTCTGAGTCCAGCAAGGAAGATAAGCATCGAGGATCCAAACTGCCACGTAGCAAGCAGAATCAACGTCCAGATTGCTGTTGAGGGGTCCCCGATCCAGGACCTGTCGGTGATGATGCCTATTTTTGCCAATGCAGCATTGAGTGCTCCATCAGCCATGAAAAGTCGTCTCCACATGACTGCGACGGCGATTGAACCACCGACCAGGGAAGGTACGTAGTATATTGCCTGGTATATCCTGATAGCCCGGGTGCCACGGTTGAAGAGCATGGCAACAAAGAAGGCAAAGAGCAGGCGTAGCGGTACCGAAACGAATGCATAGAAGAAGGTAACCTTAAGCGATTGCCAGAAGAGTTCATCGCCTAGCATCCTCCTGAAATTCTCCAGCCCATTGAACATCGGTTCACCGAGGATGTCATATTCGGTGAAGGAGTAGTAGAGGGAGAAGAGGATCGGGATAATGGAAAAGGCTATGAACCCCAGCAGCCATGGGCTGATAAAGGCATAGCCGGATAAATCATTCAAGAACGACCGCCTGCGGGATGTGAGTTGCTTCATGGGTGCTCCTTCCGGCTATGGAGGAAGACCCGCAGGAGCAGGTCTTCCCCATAGTGTACCGTTGCGCTTACTTCAGGATTTCGTTTCCTCTGCTCATGATCTTGGCAACCCCTTCATCGAGGGATACACGCTTCATGAGTATCTCTTGGGTAACATCACGTACCATCTTGAGGAACTCACCGCTGCCTGCCGGATCGGGAGCATCAATCGGTCCTGCGTTCCTGGAAGCAAGACTGATGTAATCGAAAATCTGTTTGTTGATCGGGTCAACCATTGTTGACATGTGCTCGCGTACATCATCAGGAATGGGAACTCCGCGTTCACCCATCAATATCTCATTGACTTCAATATCGTTGACAAAGTAGTTGAGGAACTTTGCTGCAAGTTCAGGATTCTCAGCGGAAGCTGGAATGCTGAAGAACATGGAAGGCTTGAGGAAGGTTCCCTTTGCCTTTGCATTCCTGATGTTGGGAAGCAGAGCAATCTCAAGAGGGCGCTGTGCTGCAGCCTGGGTGGAGACAAACTGGTTGGACCAGATGAATTCAACCCAAGTCTCACCCTTGGCAATGGCTCCTTCCTCAGGGCTGACGGTAACAAAAGCTGTTTCCGGCTTAATGAGGGCACCTGCATCAAGGAGTCTGAGCTGGATTGCATAGAACTCACGCAGAACTGAAGGATCGGTAAAACCAAGACCGGTTTCACCATAGGTGGATGCACCAGTCTGGCGGATCATGTTGTCGAAACCAACCTTTGGATCAGTGGTGAAGAAGGGGATTGTCTGTACACCAGTCTTCTGGTACACCTGCAGGGCAATGCGTTCAAAGTCTTCCCAAGTCCAGGTTGCACTATCGATTTGTGAAATGCCTGCCTTCTTGAGAACTGCAGGATCATAGGTAAGACATACAGCGTTGGTGCCCAAGCTGATACCATACAGTTTCCCGTCAACCATACCACCGGTAAGGAAGGAGTCATTGATCTTGGAGAGGTCAATGATTCCCTTGTCGACATACGGGGTAAGATCAGCAAGCTGCTTCCTCTCTACCCACTGGAGCATGTACGCATAATCATGCTGCATAAGGTCAGGGAGGCTCCCTGCGGCTGCCTGGGTGTTCATCTTGTCCCAGTAGCCACTCCAACCGGTTGTCTCGGTTTCAATGGTGACCCCTGGATTCTTGGCTTCGAACAGCTCGACGGCCTTGTAGGTGCGTTCATCGCGGGTAGGGTTTCCCCACCAGGCGAGTCGCATCGTGTTTGAATCAGGTTCCTCGGGAGCTGCCTGGGCAAAGAGGACACCCGGCAACAACATGAGGATCACCATGGAGGTGATGAGAACGTTTCTTGCTTTCATACAAATCACTCCTTTTGTTCGTGTTTCCTATAGTGTACGGGCTCGTGTGCAAGATGTCAAAAACTTACTGTAACCAGTTTTGAACAAAGAAGATAATAGGTATGTATTATCCAATAATATGTCGGAATAGGACAGAATTGTCCAAAGAAAAAACCCCCAAGGATTTCCCGGGGGCTTGTGGATATTGGGTAGGTCAGCTGTTGACTCGCTCGATATACTCTTTTGTTTCGGTATTGATGCGGATCTTCTCACCCTGCTTGATGAAAATCGGGACACGGACTTTCAGTCCGGTTTCTGTGGTTACGTACTTGGTTGCACCCTGGACGGTGTCACCCTTTACTGCTTCCTCAGCCTCTGCTACCAGATAAACCACTTTCGGGGGAAGCTGGATGTCGAGCATCTGATCTTCCCAGAATGTGCACCGGTAGGTTTCCCCGTCCTTCATCAGGAACTCATAGTCTGGGAACGTGGTCATCGGTACTTCGATCTGTTCGAAGGTGTCAGTCAGCATGAGATGGAAATGCTCTCCATCGTTGTACAGGTACTGACAGTCACGGTCCATCACAGAGATGTCTTCAGCGTTATCCTGGGTCTTCATCGTTTCACTCAAGGTCTGGCCTGTTGAGGGGCTCTTCATCTTCAGTCGTACGAAGGCTGAGCCTTTGCCGGGATTTACGAACTCTCGGTCAACGACCACAAAGGGTTGTCCTTTGATCAACAAGGCGGTTCCCTTATCGATTTGGCCTGCTTTAATCATGTGTATTACCTCGTATTGTTACAAATTACGCGTATCGCCATTCCTCAGCATATCAGAAAGCGGAAAAAGAATCACCCCCTGCAGACTGCTTTTATCCATAAGCAACATCAACAGGCGGTCCAGGCCGACGGCAACACCGGAACACTGGGGCATGGATGCAAAGGTATGGGCAAGGGCAGGGTCGGTATCGGGAATGACAGAGCCACTGTCCATCCTATTTTCCACAAGCTTTGCATACTCACTCTGGTAGTAGGCGGAGATAGTGTTTTCGCTTCTCTCTTCGTCATAACAGTTGGCGATCTCCACACCACGAATGTAGAGTTCCCACCTCCGGCGGTAAAGGCCGTCAGCCTTTGCAAGGCAGGCAATCTGCCTTGGATACTGTTCCAGTACCAAGGGGCGGTCTTGGGGAAGGTTCGGCTCAACGAAGGTCAGGAAAATCCTGTTGAACGTATCTTCCCAGCTTTCAGGCCCAGGGGGAAGTGAAAGACCGAGTCTCTGTGCTTCATTGGCAAGAAAGCTTTGCCGTTGGTGCTGCTCCAGGTCTATCCCCGCATAGGTGAGCATTGCCTCTGCAACGGTCATCCTTCTGAAGGGAGGCCTCAGGTCCTGTGGACTTCCTTCGTTCAGCAGCGAGGCAATAAGATCCTCTGTAAGGGTAATGGAGTCCTGTTCGTCCGCCCCTATGGTGTAATATTCAAGCATCGAGAACTCGATATTGTGGATATTTCCCAGTTGTTCACTGTTCCTGAAGCAATGGCTGATCTGGTAGATGCTGCCGATTCCCTCAGCAATGAGCTGCTTCATGAAGATTTCTGGTGAAGGGACCAGGTACAGGTCCTTGGAGGGAAGAAAGGGGTTCTCGAATCGCGTGGAGAAATTTTCTATGGTAGCCTCAGGTATGAGGGTGGGACTGAGTATGGGGGTGTCGACTTCCGTATAGGAACGTTCGTCAAAAAAGGTACGGATGGCCCTATACATCCTGCTCCTTTGCTGTGCTGCTGTTTTCATGGGATCATCATAGCCAGAGGGCCGCTTGTGTTGCAAGCATACCATGCAAAACAGTATACTCACTCCTATGAGAGAGTATGTAACCGACGATATCATCTATGCCCTTGCCACCCCATGGGCACAGAGCGCCTTAGCGGTCATCAGGGTGAGTGGAGAAGGGTGCAAATCACTGCTAGCAACCCATTTTTCGCGGCCTAAGGCCCTAAAAGAAGCGGATAATGCCACATTGGTGCATGGATACCTGCAGGACGAAGCAGGAAGAAAGCTGGATGAGGTTGTTGCTGCCGTTTATACGGAAGGCCACGGGTATACCCTGGAGGAAGCAATAGAATTCACTTGTCATGGTTCACTTGCCGTGATCAAGGAAATTTTGGGAATGTTTTCCCGACTGGGTATGCGTAGTGCCGAGGGTGGTGAATTCACCTTCCGTGCATTCTTGCACGGCCGTTTGGATCTGACCCAGGCAGAGGCTGTCCAGGAGCTGGTGGTAAGCCAGAGTGAACGTTCCAGGGCCCTTGCCCTGGGGAGGCTTGAAGGGAGCCTGAAGGATCGGATCAGCTCGCTCAAGCAGCAATTGATGCAGGTCATGGCTGCCGTTGAGGTACAACTCGACTATGCAGAGGATGAACTGGATGCATTTGTGTTTCCCCGTGCCCAGCTCGTTGATTTGATTGGGCAGCTCCACCATCTCTCTGAGACCTACCAGGTAGGAAAGCTCTACAAGAGCGGGGCCCGGATCGTGCTTGCCGGTTCTACCAATGCAGGGAAAAGCTCTCTCTTCAATTTGCTATTGAAACAGGAGCGATCGATAGTCAGCCCTGTAAAGGGGACCACCCGTGACTATATAGAAGCCGACCTATCGATCGAGGGTATCCCGATTCGTCTGTACGATACAGCGGGACTCAGGGAGAGCTCTGACAGTATTGAGAGTGAAGGCATTAGACGAACAGAACGCCTTATTGGTCAGGCCGACCTGGTGGTATTTCTTGTTGACAGCACCATGATGGGGCACGTACCAGAAGAGGATGAACGGACCTTGGTGGTCTACAACAAAAGTGATCTTGCAAAGCCACCTCAGGGGAAGTTGGCTATCAGTGCCCAAAGTGGGGAAGGAGTGGATCGTTTGCTCCATGAGATCTCCACGCGCCTGACCAGTGGGTTCTCTGTCAGTGGTGATGAACTCCTGATCATTGAATCGGAGCGACAATACCAACTCTTGAATGCAAGCGAAGTGGCGCTTATTCGAGCGCTTGAACTGGTGGATGAGGATATCCCGTTGGATATAACCGCCGTAGAGCTGGGAGAGGCGTTGGACAATCTTGGGCAGTTGACCGGTGAGGTTACCCCCTCCGATATTCTTGAGACAATCTTCAGTGGATTTTGTGTAGGAAAATAATATATGGATTATGATGCAATCGTAGTGGGAGGAGGTCATGCCGGTATTGAGGCATCCTTGGCTCTCTCCAGAATAGGATACAGGACGCTCTTGGTCACACAGAACCTCGATGCAATCGGGCGTTTGTCGTGCAATCCGGCAATCGGTGGGCTCTCCAAGGGAAATATCGTCAGGGAAGTTGATGCCCTGGGTGGTGAGATGGCCCACCTGATAGACCACTCCATGATACAGTACCGCATACTCAACAGGAGACGCGGCCCTGCTGTACAGGCTCCCCGTGCCCAGGCTGACAAGTTCACCTACGCACGGCTCGCCAAGGAAACACTGGAGCGTGAACACAACCTTTCCTTGTTCATGGACACGGTTGTCGACCTCCAACTCGATGCAACCGGCAAGCGCATCGTGGGAGTAATCACCGAAAGGCGGCATACCATCTCTGCAAGGGTAGTCGTCCTTACCACAGGAACCTTCATGGAAGGAAGAATTTTCATAGGAGAGTATGATGCACCCAACGGTCGCTTGGATGAGCCGGCTGCCATTGGGTTGGGTACGAATCTCAGGAAAAAGGGTTTCCCGGTGGGGAGGTTGAAGACCGGCACCCCTGCCAGGGTACGTAAGTCCTCCCTGGATTTTGACAAGATGGAGTTGCAGGATGGGGAAGAGCCTATGATGCCCTTCAGTTTTGATTACGACAGCATCAAACGGCCCCAGGTTCCTTGCTACATCACCTGGACCAATGAGAAAACCCACACAATCATTAAGGATAATATCCATCGCTCTCCCCTCTATGGGGGAAAGATTGTTGGTACCGGACCTCGCTATTGTCCTTCCATTGAAGACAAGGTGGTACGATTCCCCGATCGTGACAGGCACCAGATCTTTGTGGAACCTGAGGGTATCGGGACAGAGGAAATGTATCTTAATGGTATCTCTTCCTCCCTTCCTGAAGATGTGCAGTGGGACTTTGTCCACAGTATTGCAGGCTTGGAGCATGCCCAGATCATGCGTCCAGCCTATGCTGTCGAATATGATTTCATCGATCCCCAAGCCCTGTTCCCTTCCTTGGAGAGCAAACTGGTTGAGAATCTGTTCATTGCAGGCCAGACAAATGGTACCAGTGGGTATGAGGAGGCTGCCTGCCAGGGATTGATGGCTGGAATCAATGCCGCGCAGAAGCTCAAGGGTGAGGAACCGCTGGTGCTCAGCCGTAATGAAGCCTACACTGGGGTCCTTATTGATGACCTGGTAACCATGGGGACCAAGGAACCCTACCGCATGTTTACCAGCAGAGCAGAATATCGGCTTAATCTTCGTCATGACAACTGCGACCAGCGCCTTACCGAGAAAGGGCTCCGTGTAGGTTTGCAGTCTGAGGAGAGCCTCTCCCGTCTTCAGCTGAAAATGGAGAAGATGGAAACGGTGAAGGATCTGCTCCGTCAACGGAAGATAGGCGAAAAGAGTGCGATACTGGCACTCAAGATGCCTGAAGTGACGATGGCCAGTCTCCAGGAAACGATCCCAGAACTCTCTGCCTTTGAGGAGCCGATTCGTTACCAGGTGGAACTGGATGTGAAATATGAAGGCTATATCAACCGCCAAGAGCGACAGATCAACCGATTTGAGAAACTGGAGGGTCTCCATATCAGTCAGGATTTCAATTATGATGCATTGGATGGCCTCAGTGCAGAGGGCAAGGAGAAGCTCAAAAGAGTGATGCCGATCTCAGTGGGACAGGCCTCCAGGATCAGCGGCGTACGTAATAGTGACATCGCCCTCTTGATCGTTCATCTGGATAGGGGGAGGAAACCGTGAGCGGTAAGTATGCTGCCTTGATACAAGAAGGGCTTGATGCCATGCAACTGGTATGGTCCGATGAACAGTTGCTCCAATTGCAGCGGTATATTGCAGAGGTGGAGCTTTTCAATCCAGTCTACAAGTTGGTTGGAGCTGAGGGAGAAGAGTTGGTCATCCGCCATATTTTCGATAGTCTGGCTGCAGTCTCTCCAATCAGGGAAATCGCAGGGCAGTATGAGAATCCCTGCTTTGCAGATCTTGGTTCGGGTGCGGGCCTGCCCGGGATTCCCCTGGCAATAGCTCTGGGAACGTATTCCTTCACCTTGGTGGAACGGATGGAGAGGAGAGTGAATTTTTTGCGAAACGCCCTTGTAGCGACCGGTCTCTCTGAACGGGTGCAGATTGTCTCCCAGGACTTGAAACAGGTACGCAGGAGGTTCGATGTGATTACCTTCCGGGCTTTCCGACCTTTGGTGGAAATCCTTGATCTTGTGGAGCCCATCCTCAATGCTGGTGGTGTAGTTTGTGCATACAAAGGCGTGCCAGGCCAGGTTGAAACTGAGCTGGGCCAAGTTGCATCTCAATGTAGAAGTAGGTGGAGTGCACAGTTTATCCCTCTCACGGTTCCCCGATTGGATGCAAATCGCACGCTTTGCGTTCTCACAAAGATTTGATACCATTTGAAGGCAAGGGTGTTTACCTGGAAAGGAGCGAGTTGTGAAGGAAGGTAGAGGGACAGGTTCTCTTGTTGCAGGGGTGGTTTGCCTCTTGTTGACGCTATTGGTAGGTGCGTTGGAAGTTTTGCCGCATCTCGGAATTGAACTCAGCGTAGTTACCTGGGCAAGCTCCCTGCTTGATCGTTTCTTCTCCTTTACCGTTTCCCCAGCACCCTTTTCTCTGATCCCACTTGCTGTACTGCTTGCTCTCTGGACAATCATGATTTTTACCTTCAGAGTCAAAAATCGCTTTCTCTATGTGTTGATCCCTCTTACCGGAATCATGGCCTATACACTCTATTCCCTCAGCCATCTTATGCAGGGAAGTACTCGCCCTATCCTCATACGAACCATACCCGAAGATCTGCGTAGCGCATCATTCCGTGTGATACTTATCTTCTTTGCCGAAATGGCACTCTTTGTCATTCTCACCTTAATCGGGGATGGTATGAAACGGTACACGGTAGCCAAGGCGGATATGGGCAAGGGCAAGAAAGAGAAACATGATGACAAGAAGGGACGAAGTTCCAAAAATCAGGAACCCCCTGAGGACGAAGAGGAAACCATTACCCTCAGCAAGAAACCCATAGAAGCCGAAGAGGATCTTGAAGGGGTAAGTTTTGCAGATCACCAGGTTGTTTTTCCCCCTATTGCCGAGGTTCCTTCCTTGGGGAGTCTGTCTAAAAAGCGTACCCCGAGTGACCGAAAAACACCGCAGGAAGATACAATCGCGGTGAAGGAGATGCAGGTGGGAAAGGTGAGCATTGGAGCGCTGCATACCCTTGGAGAAGAGCGAAAACGAAATAATGGGTTAACTTACCTGGAGAGAAAACAGAAAGAACTGGAAGCCCAGAAAAAAGAGGCTGAAGCACATCCTTTGCCAAAAAAAGACGAAAAACCGAATAAAGAGCCTGTTCAACTCTCTGGGTTCCTGCAGGGTGCTTTGGAAGCGGTAGGGAAGGCACCCAGAAAGAACAATGCACGAAGGAATGAACCCCAGGGCCGGGTAAAGAGCATGCTTGCTCAAGCCGTGGAGGAGCAACAAGGAAAGAAGGAAGATCCTCCTACCACACCCTCTCAGCATATGAATATCAGGGAGCGTATTCTCTCAGTCCGGTATGAACCAAGAGAAAAGGAGGATCGCCCAACCAATCGGGAAGTGGATGATTCCTTCTTCCGCCCCAATCAACCAAAGACAGGATCGCCACTTCCTACCACTCCAGAACCTGAGATGACACCAGAACCTGGTTTTGCGCCCAAGAGTACTGCCCAGCCGATCAGTGGTGGTGAACTGGTAGGAGAAACAGTCAAGACAGAGCGCAATGAGCATGAAGAGGATCCTCTGGAGAGTGCCAGCGGGGTGGGTGGTCTCTCTTCCAGAAGTGAGGGAAGTGCCCTGATCAACCGAAAGCGCATCACGTATCAGTATCCTGATGAATCCATCCTGGTTACCTATCCACAGATTGGTGATGTGGTCGATGAACAGACGGTCAACCAGGGAAAGCTCCTGGTTGCAACACTTGAACAGTTCAATGTAAATGCAGAATTGACCAATATTGTACGTGGTCCCACGGTCACCATGTTTGAGTTGCTTCCTGCCCCTGGGGTGCGGGTGAATTCAATCGTGAACCTTTCTGACAACATTGCTCTCGCACTTGCTGCCACCCAGGTCCGTATCGTGGCACCCATTCCTGGGAAATCTGCTGTGGGTGTCGAGATCCCCAATATCAAGCGGGATATCATCGGTTTCCGTGAAATGCTCCCCTCGTTGACTGAATCATTGGGTATCCCCATGGTCTTGGGGCGCAGCCTGATGGGGGATCCCGTGGTTGTTGATGTGGTCAAGGCACCACATCTCCTGATCGCCGGTAGTACCGGAAGTGGGAAGAGTGTCTGTGTGAATTCCCTGATATGTTCGGTTCTATTCAAGCGGAGTCCAAAGCAGGTAAGGATGATCCTGGTCGATCCAAAAATTGTAGAGTTGAATATCTATAATGGGATTCCCCACCTGCTCACTCCCGTCATCACTGATGCGAAAAAGACCCTGAAGGCACTTGATTTCTGTCTCTATGAGATGGATAGGCGGTACAAACTGCTGCAAGCATTAAGTGTCAGGAATATCATCGGATACAATGAGAAGATAGAGATGAGCCGTCTTGCACGTGAGAAACTTCCCTATATCCTGGTGGTTATCGATGAATTTGCAGATTTGATGCATCTTGTCGGCAAGGATATGGAGAGCAAGGTCAGTCGTCTTGCTGCCATGAGCCGGGCGGTGGGTATCCACTTGGTCCTGGCTACCCAGCGCCCTTCTGTTGATGTCATCACCGGCGTGATCAAGAACAATATTCCAACCCGTATTGCCTTTGCTGTTACCAGCTCAACCGATAGCCGAATCATCCTGGATGAACCTGGGGCAGACAAGTTGCTTGGAAAGGGTGACATGCTCTATATGTCCAGCAGCAGCCCTGCAACCGAACGGATACAGGGCTCCTTCCTCAGTGACAATGAAGTGGAACAGGTGGTCGCGTTTGTAGGCTCGCAAGGTGAACCTGAATATATCGATGAGTCATTCTTCGAGGACGATGAGCAAAAGGCAAGTGAGAGCAGTGATGATGATGGTGCCGATTCAAACGATGATGAGGAGTTGATGGAGAGAGCCCTCGCGATTGTTGTTGAACGCAAGTGTGCTTCAGCCTCCTATCTGCAGAGACGTCTGAAGATAGGGTACAACCGCGCTGCCCGTATGGTTGAACAGATGGAAGAGCTGGGCTATGTTGGCCCACCCAATGGGAG
>JAIMZO010000029.1 GCA_020054965.1 Spirochaeta sp.
TGGCGTTAATTTGTCCGATCACAAGTAAGCAAAAAGGGTATCCATTCGAGATTTCTCTATCCAGCTGTGACGGCTTCACCTCTGGTGTTGTCCTCGCTGACCAGATACGAAGCCTCGATTGGAAAGCAAGAAATGCTTCTTTCAAGGAAACCGCCGATGCTGCTGTAATGGATGGTGTCAAGGATTTGTTGCTGTTGTTGATTGGGAAGTGAATATCTCTATTTCTTAGGCCATGCTTGTTGAGCATATCCTTTGTCTTGGTAGTAACACTTTTCTTATGCCTTTCTCATGGTTTTTGCATTGTTTGCTTACAAGCATTCCCCATAGTTGAGCCATCTCAATATTCCTTATGGGGGAAGTCATGAAGAAACGTTTGATTCTGGTATTATTGTTGCTGGCAGCAGTAACTTTGGGTCTTGCAGCACAGCCTGCAGAAGAGAGTACACCTACTTGGGAAGTCACAGAGCAACAGGCTGCAAAAGCGCCCAAGTATGTCTTTATGTTCATCGGTGACGGTATGAGTCATGTACAGATCAATGCTGCCCAGGTATTGAAAGGAAACAATACCAAGGGTTCTGTCTCCTTGGAGAAGCTCACGTTCACAGAGTTCCCGGTCTCGGGGTTGCAGACAACCTATGATGCAACTTCCTTCTGTCCTGACTCTGCTTCTACAGCAACCAGCTTATCCTCAGGATATAAAACCCATAGTGGTGTTCTCGGATTGGGGATAGACAAGCAGTATGTGGGAAAGACTATTGCTGAGCGGCTCAAGGAGCAGAAGGACTGGAAAGTGGGTATTGTCTCTACGGTAACCATCAACCATGCAACTCCGGCAGCCTATTATGCCCATGTTCCTTCTCGAAACAACTACTATGACATTGGTGTGCAGATGGCAAACAGTGGTTTTGACTACTTTGCTGGTGGTTCAGTCAACAAGGCAGAAGATGGTGGAAAGAAAAGTATCTATACCTTGTTGGAAGAGCAAGGCTATCTGGTCACAGATGACAAGAGTGAAATACTCTCGCTTTCAAGCAAGAGTGGAAAGGTCTACGCACAAAGTCCACGACTACAAGATGGTGGGGCGATGCCCTATGCAATCGACATGGATGCAGACGATGTAACGCTGGCTCAGTTCGTCAAGAAGGGAATTGATGTGCTTGATAATGAGAAGGGCTTCTTCATGATGGTAGAGTCAGGAAAGATTGACTGGGCCTGTCATGCCAATGATGCTGCCTCAGAAATCAGTGACTTGCTTGCCTTTGATGAAGCAATTCAGGAAGCAGTTGCTTTCGCTGAAGCCCATCCTGATGAGACGTTGATTGTAGTAACCGGCGACCATGAAACCGGTGGTATGACCATCGGTTTTGCATCGACTGGGTATAACACAGCATTCAACATTCTCGAGAACCAGAAAGTCTCCTACGTAGCATTCGATGGGATTATGCAGGAGGCCATTGCAAATAACCCGGATCTGAGTTTCCAGGAAGCACTGGTATTGGTGGAAAAGTACTTTGGTTTGGTCCCTCCTGGAGGCAATGCTTCCTCTGATGTGCTGACATTGAGCAGTCTTGAGTACTCAAGGCTGGAGGAGGCATTCCGCCAGGCAATGTTGCCAAAGGGCAGTCGTGCAAATGACCAACTGAGTTATCAGCTTTATGGAAGCTACAATCCATTCTCCATAACCCTGACACATATTCTGAACAACAAAGCGGGTATTGGTTGGACGAGTTACTCACATACAGGAACGCCTGTGGGAGTATTCGCATACGGGGTTGGGGCAGAGAAGTTTGCTGGCTCCTATGACAACACCGATATATTCGCCAAATTGAAATCACTTGTAGAAGTTGTATAACAGGCAATCAGGTCAAACCTTCCCCCTCTCACTGAGGGGGAAGCTGTCTGAAAAGGAATAGTGGTATGAAGAAATCTGTTAATCTCTATCGAGAGTGGTTGTTGTTGGCTGTCCTCCTGGGTGTGGTACTCCTTCTTGTCATGATCCCCACCGGTTTTGAGAAGGAGATATATTTCAACGCGGTAGGAAGCAAGGCAAAGGTTGTATCCTTGGATAATTCCAATATGTACCAGACTGGAGTAGTTCGTATGGGAGAACAAATCTGCAAAATAGAGATACTCTCAGGACCCCATACAGGCAAGCGGACTGAGGCTATAAACCTTCTCAATGGAAAACTCGAATTTGATACTGTCTATGAAGAAGGGGATATTGCCTGGGTATTGGTAGAGCAGGACAAGGAAGGGGAGATCGTATTCACCAACATGGTCAGTCATTACCGTTTCTCGAAAGAGCTGCTGCTTCTTGGACTTTTTGCCTTCACACTTATTCTCTTCTCGGGGAAAACGGGAGTTAGGACGATTATCTCGTTTGCTTTGGCCTTTTTGCTCATTTGGAAAGTACTTATCCCTCTTACACTCAAGGGCTATGAGCCCATGCTGGTGTCCTTATTCGTTGGCTCATTTCTTGCCATCGCTTGCTTGTTGCTGGTAGCAGGTCTGACGAAGAAAGCCTATGCAGCAATCATCGGAACCATTATTTGCTCTGTCCTTACTGTACTGTTTTCTATGTGGGGAACGTGGTATTTGAAGTTGCATGGTGCTGTGATGCCATGGTCGGAGTCGTTGCTGTTTGCCGGTTATGAAAGCATGCAACTTACCAAAGTCTTTCAGGCTGCCATCTATCTTTCCTGCTTGGGTGCACTGCTGGACTTGGCGATCGATATCAGCTCTGCACTGGAGGAAGTACAGAAACACCATCCATCCATTACTCGCACGGCGCTTATACAGAGCGGATTGAATATTGGCAGATCAGTGGTGGGGAGCCAGACTACTACCCTCTTACTCGCATATATTGGGAGTTATCTCACCATCATGATGGTGTACATGGCGCAGGGCACCCCGGTCATGAGTATCCTCAATTCTCCAAGCGTTGCCGCAGAGATACTCCATACCATGGTAGGTTGTATCGCACTGGTATTGGTTGCTCCCATAACATCAGTGACATGTGGGTATCTCTATACAAGCAGAACTTCAGATATGAAGGTGCTTGTGCAGAATCACGCTGATGCCAGTATTTCCTGAAGATAGTGAACTACGGGCAATAACAACGTTGATTTCAAGATGCAGTACCTATGCTATTTGGGAGAGGTGTGGTATCTTTTGGGTGAACCAACCCAGATACGCAGAAGGACGGAATGCATGATGCATGAGGGACCAATACCAAGCGATGTACTCAAGAGACAGGCATACAAGCGAAAATTCTCTGTTCAGGATTTGTATCGTGGAATCATGTTGGTCCCTGAAGCCGTCACAGGACTGAAATACAATCGAAAGCATAAGGTTGTCTCACCCGAATTACTCGAGCGGATGCAACTTGCGGTTACTGAGGTGAACGGCTGTGCAGCCTGTTCCTATGCCCATGCCCATATGGCCTTGAAACAAGGTATAAGCAGTGAGGAAATTTATAGCCTCCTCAGTGGTGATGGAGCTATCCTCAGACCGGAAGAAGGGAAGGCCATCATGTTTGCACAGCACTTTGCAGATACCGGAGGGTCTCCTGACAGAGAAACTTATCGTTTGATTGAAGAAACCTACGGTACCAATGAAGCTCGGGTCATGCTTTCAGCAATCCGGATGATGCAGGTGGGAAATATCTATGGCATCCCGTTCAGTGCGTTTTTCTCGAGACTGAAAGGACATCCATATCATGACAGTTCTCTTTTCTATGAGTTGCGCATGCAAGTGCTCAGTGTCATCTTGTTGCCTTTCGCTCTTTTACATGGGGTTGCACGGTTGTTTATAAAGGGCCGTAAAGGTCTCCCTACACTGTAAAGATTACGGCAAGGGCCTTTGCTTCCTCCAGGATGTAGAGCACTCCTTCTTATCCTCTATATTGAAGTGGATGATCCTTTCAAGAAGGGAGTAGGGGATTTCCTGCTCCCATTTGATTCTGAACAGTTCCATGGTAGCTGACAGTTTCACCGTCGAAAAATCGTCTGAGAATTTCTCGATTGTTTTGCTTTCAGGCGTAACACTGATGTGTGCTTTTGCCCTGCTGAAACCGATGATGAAGGTCTCAAGGTCAGTGAATATCGGTTGATTCCAGGCAATTCTCATCCCCAGTGTTGGAAATGTCTCATGCACCCACGTAAGCAATGCATCCATCTTCTTTCGGTGGTATTCATCAGGGATTTCCTCAAGATATGATTGAAAAATACGCATGGTTATCCCCTTATACCTGATAAAATAGTAGGTAATAAGTATGCCTGCGGGTATAGGGATTCGTAAAGGCAGATGGAAGTAAGAAATGGAAAGTTGGTTGTTTTGCTACTTGGAGAAATAGATCCTTTCAGCTGTATCGTGGAAGACCAGCTTACGCTCTTCCTCTGTAAACAACTCCCACTGATAGTCGAGAAGCTGCCTGTAACTGTATTGTACCAAGGTATACATGCTCTATGGTAGTACACCATTTAGGGGGAAATGTCAAAAAAAGATACCCAATGTCAAGGTAAATGGGCTGTTTATCTGCTACTATGGTAGGGAGAATAAGAGTACTGAGAGGAGGAAGCGGATGAAAGAGACTCGTATCTGTATTATTGGAGGCGGTGGTCGCCTCTGGGCCATCCAGTTCATGAAGGATCTTGCGTACAATACCATGACCCACGGTACCTTGGTTCTGTACGATATTGATAAGGAAGCTGCGCACAACAATGTGGCAGTTGCAGAGAAGGTGTTCAAGGTAAACAACAGTGAGGGTCGTTTCCGCGTCATTGCAGAGGATGAGATTGGAAAAGCGCTTACCGGTTGTGATCTGGTAATCATATCCATAGAACCAGGAAAGACCGAGTGCCGCTATGGCGACCTTGTCCTCCCTGAGGAGTACGGGATTCTCCAGTCTGTAGGGGATACCACAGGTCCCGGTGGGATCATGCGTGCTCGACGCGCAGTTCCCCTGTTCTTTGAGATCGCAGAGCAAGTAAAGCAATACTGCCCTGATGCCTGGGTGATCAACTACACCAATCCCATGACGCTCTGCACTGCAGCGCTCTATAAGGCATTCCCCGAGATCAAGGCACTTGGCTGTTGCCACGAAGTATTCCATACCCAGAACTTCCTTGCTGAGAAGGTGGCAGAGTGGTTTGATGTGCCGGTTCCCGATAGAAGGGAGATCAAGATTGATCTTACCGGGGTGAATCACTTCACCTTTGTGACCAAGGCTTTTTGGAAGACCCATGACCTGATGCCCCGTCTCCTTGAGCTTGTGCAGGATAGTGCTACCTTCAGTGATGGGACTGCTGTTGCCAAGAAGCGATTGGAGGAAGAGAAGTGGTTTGACTGCGACCAGAAGATTGCACTCAGCTTCCTGAGGGATTTCGGTGCTCTTGGGGCGGCTGGTGACCGTCACCTGGCTGAATTCGTCCCCTGGTTCCTTACCAGTGATGAGAACCTGCACACCTATGGGGTGATCAGGACTCCGTATTCCTGGAGAGAGCGCACAGCCAAAGAGAAACGGGAGCGCGTATTCAAGGATGAGGAACTGAAGGCAGAGCTCACTGACGAGGAAGGCGTGGATATCATGCGTTGCCTGATGGGGGATAAGACCATGGTCACCAACATCAACCGTCCCAATGAAGGGCAGATCAGTTATCTTCCCAAGGGCAGGATTGTTGAGAGCAATGGGGTGTTGAGTGAAGATTCCATCCGCCCGATTGTCGCCAGTGATCCCCCACTTGCTATCCAGAACCTGGTCAGGCAGGTCAGTGATGTACAGGAGATGACCCTTGAGGCAATCTGGAACAAGGATGATGAGTTGCTCTTCTCTGCTTTCCTCAGTGATCCACTGATGAACCTGAGCAGGGATAAGGCCAGGGAGCTGTTCGACAAGATGCTTGAAGCATCTGATCTCAGATACTAGGAACAGAAAACAAGGAGGGGACGAATGATCAGCAGAGAGATATATGAAGAGGCAGTGAAGCGGACGCTTATGTTCTTTGAGAAGGCTGGGATCGTCCTCACCGATGAAGAGAAAGGGAACGTTGAGGTCGCTGATTTCGGCCTCAACGACCTGGAGCATACCGGTCTTGAGTTGGTTACCTACCTCAATACAGAGCGCGTATGTGCAAAGGAATTGGTACTGTTTCCCCACCAGAGGTGCCCAGAGCATCGTCATCCGGCATTTGGGTCGTACATCGGCAAGGAAGAGACCTTCCGCTGCCGATGGGGTGAGGTCTATCTCTATGTAGATGGGAAGCCCACCGAGAACATAAGAGCCATAGATAAAGACGGTGTGTACACTGTTTTCCATGAGATTGTACTTCACCCAGGCGAGCAGTATACCTTGCGTCCCAATACCAAGCATTGGTTCGAGGCAGGGAGTGAGGGGGCTGTGGTCTCTGAGTTCTCCACCCCCAGTTTTGATGAGAAGGATATCTTCACTGACCCAAGAATCGAAAGAACTCCTCAAGTCGAGTAAAACCAAGATTGACGTAACCGATACTTCTTTACATAATCATATATAGAAGTATTAGGATGTATGAGATGCTTGACAGGTATATAATACTTATATATCATACTAAAACTATAGAATTAATAATTAATTGGTAAAAGGGGGCTTGTATGGGACTGGTTCTTTGGTTGATACTATTCGTAGTACTGCTTGCAGCATTGGTAACGCTGAAGAGGGTGTGGCATCTCTCATTCTCTGTTCGGGTATCTGTATCCTTGTTGTTTGGAGCTCTCTTTGGGCTTTCCCTGTTTTTCTTTGGTGAGGAGGCTGTCTCCTCCCAGGTTCGCCGGTGGGTCGCTCTTGTCGGTAATGGGTATGTTGATCTTCTTCGCATGCTCATCATTCCTTTGGTCCCGACAAGCATTATCGCTGGGTTATTGAGGCTTGGGGATACTCATGAACTCAGAAGAATGGGGGTGAGAACCATCTCTCTCTTCTTGTTTACAGCTACACTTGCCGGTATCATCGGGCTCTTGGTGGGAAGCCTGTTTGCAGTCGGGCAGGGGATGATGGTAGGGGAGCTTGCAGAGCGTACTCCCAATACCTTGGGAAATATCTTTGCTCAGTTCAGAGCCTTTATTCCCTCCAATCCCGTCCGCTCTGCTGCTGAGATGCAGATGATTCCTCTGGTCGTGTTCTCTGTCTTCATTGGTGTGGCCGCAATTACCGTAAAGACAAAGAAGAGCGATGCGATCAAGCCGTTTGAGCAGTTGTTGGAGAGTTTTCTCCAGGTGGTGATCGAGCTGACAAAGATTGTACTGCGGTTGACTCCCTATGGGGTCCTTGCACTCACCTCTTACTGGCTCTCTAATACAGGACTGGCCGCAGTAGCCCAGCTTGGATTGTTTGTGTTGGCAGTGGTAATTGCCTGCTTGCTGCAAATAGGGCTGGTATATGGCGGTTTGCTTGCATTCTCGGCCAAGATAAACCCCTTCAGGTTTTTCAAGGCAGCGAGTCCAGCAATGTTGCTTGCATTCTCCAGCCGCTCGAGTCTGGGTTCCTTGACAATGACGATCAATACCATGACCGATAGGCTGAAAGTGAATTCCCGTGTGGCTAACTTCGTGGGACCGCTTGGGGCTGTGATGAACATGGACGCCTGTGGTGGTATTTTCCCTGCCATGGTAGCAGTGTTCGCTGCAAATGCCTTTGGTATTGAACTTGCTCTCTCCCAATATGTTCTGATCGTGGTGGTCTCCATATTTGCAAGCTTGGGTAGTGCCGCTGTTCCGATGGGAGCTACAGCTTTTACCATTATCACCCTCACCACGGTCGGTCTCCCGGTTGAGGCGGTTGGCCTGGTCGCTGGTGTCGATTTCCTGGTGGATATGTTCAGGACCATGACCAATGTTACCGGAGACCTGACGACCTCTGTGATTGTTGCAAATTCGCTCGGTGAGTTCGACCGCGATGCATTCAATACGCAGGATCTCAAGGTTGCAACAGCAACGGCTACATAACTTGAGATAAGAATATCGGAATAGTCGGAATTTGTTTTATTTTTCACATTGTGTGAGTATCATTGCTCCTGTATACTACCTGCAAAATAGTTGAATGGTACATTGCTATTAATGTTGTATGCAGGAGTGTGATGGTGCAGGTTGGCGTACTCGTTGTTGGTGTTTCTGGGGAAGAATCTGCAACAATACAGAATAGTCTTAGCTCGGCTGAGCTTTGGTTTGCCTCCAATGAGGCAGAAGCTGTTGCATGTATACAAGAACACTCCTCAATTCGAATTGCTCTCCTTGATTTCACTACCAGTATCTCTCTATTGCATACACTTTCTCATTACCCGATCCATAGTATAGTTCTCACCAACAACGATGCGATGGAAGAGTGTAAAGCCCTTTCCTTGGGAGCTGCGGACTGCCTACGGAGGCCATACTCTCCTGAGTTGTTGAGGACCCGGGTAGGACTGCTTGCTGATGGCCTCATGGGGGAAGAGGGAAATGTCTTGTTTGACAGTTTGCTCTGGCAGGCTCCTATAGGCATCGCCGTATATAGCGGTCCTGATGCAGCTCATATGGAAATGGTCAAGGCCAATGCAATTCTTCTGGAAATTATGGGACGTACCAAAGAAGAGCTCATGACCATCGACTGGAAACTACTTACCCATCCTGAGGATTTGGAGAAGGAGCTGGTCAAGTATGCACAATTCTCCAACCATGAGATCTCAGGATATGAGATTGAGAAGCGGTTCATCAAACCTGATGGGTCTCTGGTTTGGGTGAACATGTCTATATCGCGGTTATACGTAAACCAGCCTGAAGCGGAAGATTATCTTGGGATCATCAAGGATATTACTGAGCAGAAAGAGCTCGAGGCTTCACTGCAGGAGAGGGAGCGAATCATCCATTCATACTTCTCCCAGTTGCCGGGAATGGCCTACCGGTGTTCATTTGACGAGCATTGGACTATGCACTTTGTCTCTTCAGGTTGCGAGTGGCTTACAGGGTACTTGCCTGAAGAGCTTGTTGGCAACAGGGTTATTTCCTTCAATGAGGTAATTGCCCCTCTCCATCGTCAGAAGGTAAAAGAGGAGTGGAACTCAATCGTTAAAAATGACACATCCTTCATTCAGGAATATGAGATAACCACCAAGGGTGGAAATAGGAAATGGGTATTTGATACCGGCCGAGGGATTGTGGATGAACAGGGGGAGATTATTGCAATCGAGGGTATGTTGTTTGATATCTCCAAGAGAAAACAACAGGAGCTGGTTCTCAATTATTACCATAACCATGATGAGTGGACAGATCTTCCCAATAGAAGATACTTGGTTTCTTTCTTGGAGAAGGAGCCTGATAAGAGAGGAAATGCATTGCTTGCAGTCAACTTGACTGCGGTTCATGCTCTCAGTGTAGTCCATGGTTTTCTCTATAGCAGGAATCTGGTGAAGCGCGTTGCCTCTGTGTTGCGTTCCCTTAGTGATTCAGGGCACATGCTGTTCAGTTCCTACGAGTATCAGTTGATATTCTTCATCAAAGAGCCCGCTGATTCTGCTACATTGCTTTCTTTTGGCAGAAGGGTCTCCCAGAAGGTTGCGTCCTTGCTCCGAGAGGAGCGGGTAGGTTGGGGCATTGGGTTGATAGAGCTTTCTGAGGCTCCTGTTGAGGAGATCCTGACCAATCTCCTGGTTGCCTCCGAGCAAGGGTTGTCTGATTTTGATGCGGGTCATGAGGTTTGTGTCTTTGATGAGGCAATGCAGCAGGCGATGAGAAGGCGCACAACCATAGAAAGAGAGCTCGCTGAATTGATCAAGAACCCATCCTCTTCCTCATTCTATCTTCAATTCCAGCCGATTTGGGATGTGAAGACTCAGACAATTTCTGGATTTGAGGCTCTCTCTAGGATGAAGAGTCCCCTTTTGGGCAGCGTCTCTCCTTCCGAGTTTATTGAGATTGCTGAAAAATCGAAACTTATTGTCCCTCTTGGCAAGATCATCACAGATAAGGCGTTGGAATTCCTGTCTCTGATAGAGAAAGAGAGTTTTTCAAATGTTGGTGTTTCGATCAATATTTCTGCGATTCAGTTGATGAATAAGAATTTTTTGCCTTCCCTGATTAAAGCTGTTGAACATACGGGAGTAGGCACTGAGAATATTACTTTGGAAGTGACTGAGTCAGTGTTTATTTCCAAGTTCCAGGAAGTGAATGACTTGTTCTTGCGCCTACAGCAGCTGGGGATGTCGATTGCAATCGATGATTTTGGCACGGGTTATTCAACATTGTCCCGAGAACGGGAGCTGAATGTGAATTGCCTGAAGATTGATAAGGCATTCATTGACAAGCTCGAGGTACTGCAAGAGAAGGAAGCTATTACAGCTGAAATCATATCACTTGCCCATAAACTAGGGCATACGGTTATTGCCGAGGGCGTTGAGCATGAGAATCAGCATAAGTACTTGCAGAAGTATCGATGCGATAAAATACAGGGGTTCCTTTTCAGTAAACCCCTGGACATACCGGATGCATTGGCATTACTCAAGCAAACGAATCGTACTTAGTAGTCCTCACGTAGGCCAAACTCAGCGTCCTCTACCCAACGGTGAGGGCGAGTAATGAGCTTAAGCATCTCCTTGAGTACTTCATAGTGACGTTTCTCTTCTGCGAGAATAAGTGAGAGTGCTTTCTTGGCTTCTTCATCTGTTACCAGTGGGAGCTGTTCCTTATAGAAGTCTATACTCTTTTTCTCTACAGCCAGAGCTTCTTCATAGGCAGGAATCTGATCAGTAGAAGGGGGGAATGAGTTTGGGTCGAATGCTTTGAAGACTTTCTTTGCCGCTTCTATTACCGTGGTATTAACTGCTACTGGTGCACTCTTCTTCTGTAGGGCACGGAAATAACTTTCATGTTTCTTTTCGTCATCAGCGAGCATCTTGAAGATGTTTGCAAAACCTTCGTCTGGTGCCTTTTTTGCAAGGTCAGTATAAAACTGAATACCTTCCTGTTCCAGTTTGATTGCTACTTCGAATAGGTCCATGGATGTCCTCCTAATGTCCATAGTATAGGTAGGATATGGGGAGAAGGCAAGGGTGATAATTCAGTAGGTAAGCAAATCTAACTCTGTTTCCAGGAGAGGAGTGAAGTTATACACATATTTGTTATGATAGCTCAGGTATTTTCCCGTTCCTTCAGGAATCATGCTTAGATGCTTTGAGTCATCAATGCCGA
>JAIMZO010000030.1 GCA_020054965.1 Spirochaeta sp.
GGTCAATCATCTGCCATGCTCCTTGCTTTAAACATAGCAAATCACCCTCTATTCATGAATACCCAATTGAGTCTTACCCACCAGAAATAGCGAATAACCTTGAAATGCCGATACCAACCCTTTTGTATTTTCTGGGGGATTACCATGCCCCACCGCCTCCTCCGCCAAAACCACCCCCGGAGAATCCACCCGATCCAAATGAGGATCGTATCGGGGACCTGGAGCCACTCTTTGCCTGGGCATACACGGCATTTTCCATGACGCTGGTATGCATCCTATGGCTTAATGCACTATAGAACAGGGCATTTCTGATCGGTCGGTTCCCCACATACCACTGGGGTTCTGCAAGCGCGATTTTCGCAAACTTCTTTGCCCAGACATCTTCCAACCCAAGTACGATGGCATAGCTGAGTACGTGGTAAAACAGTGAAGGATCACTGTCGATCATCATTTTCAGCTTGTCCATTTCCACCTTGCTGATGAATTCACGATATCCCACTATCTCCTCCAGCTTCTTCTGCGCATATGCACTTCGTTTTCCCGTAACGATGGCAAGAAATCCAAGATACCCAGGAAAGGCAACGAGGGAAAACGCCATGACGAGCGAGTAAAACGTTCCATGCCCGAATACCGGGTTCATGAACAGAAAGGCAAGAACGAAGAGAAAGAGTGCCGATACACCCAACAGGAAAAACTTGCATCCCTTCTTGAAAGTGGAAGAAGTCTCCCAGATGGCATCAAGGCGGCTGGCGACCAGAGCAAACGTACCAAGGCTGAAGAACCCGACAACCAAGAACACCACCGTTTCAGAGCCAATATAGGAGATAGTGGAGGCAATCGCCATCAATACCACTGAAAGAGCGCCGTAAAGCATGGCTGCGATACGCTTTCGCTCCGCCTTGCCATCCTTGAGTTCCCGCTCTCCCTTGAAATAGGCACGTACTTCAGTCTTTGCCTTTTCAAGATCTTTACTGAATGAGCTCTTCTCCAACTGCTTGAGCGTTACTTCTGTACCATCACCGCAGGCAAATAAAGCAGAGAACAAGTGTTTCTCGTGCTCCTTGATGGTGGGAGGTTCCTTAATCTTGGTGAAGATGAACTCTTTCTTGTCGAGTTCACTGATGGTCAGGCACCCTTGGTCAGCCCAGTAGAAGATCATACTGGTCAGGTCTTTGTTGTCAACGACCCCATCAACCAAGTATCCCACTTGCATTGGCGAGAGATCCTCGGGAGGATCAAACCTTACCACCGGGACGAAGAGCTCCTCCTTGCCATAGCGGCGAAAGAGAATCGTGGCATGCACGGAAGCAGCAAATGCAACTAACAGTGCAATGATTGAAGAGGGAACGGTGAAATCAATAAAAGGGCGCACATCGGAATAGTATCCCTCCTCCATTTGCACACGCAGGGTAAGCGCTTCTCCAGGGTACAGTTCTTCAGCCTCTCCTGTTATGGTCTTTCCATCAGCACTGATCACGAAACTCCCACGTTGTGCAGTGGTACCATACACCCCTCCAGTGAGGAATACCATGGAAGGATCAATAGGCTTGGGAAAGTTCACCGTAAAAGAGACATGGTCAATGGGAGCTTGCCACCCTACTCCTACAATATTAAAGTAGAACTCATCATATTCATCGTTTCTGTCATCACCAATGGCGTAGTCATACCTGATCTGGTACTCCTGGATGCCTGTGACTGTCCTGTCCTCAGAACCGAGGCGGAAGGTAACATATCCAGAGGATACCGAGTCCTTGATGATCGGCACGTTTGCTTCCAGATTGGTAAGCTTGACTCTCTGCCGACCAAAAAGTACCGGTATTTCCCTGAAGATACCATGCCTGGGAGATGAGAAATCAGCAACAATGTGTTCCTGTATTGCATAACTATTGTCCAACCTCACAGCAACTTCCAATGCATACGACTCAAATTGATAGTCCTCTGCAGACAGCGTGGGAAGACTTAGAGCAAGAACAAAAAACATCAGGAGTGTTTTCTTTGCCATTAAAACTTCACCTCTACACGAGGACGGGCCTCCTCCTCGATTTCCAGATAGGGTTTCTTGGAGAAATGGGCCATGGAGGCAATGATTGAAGAAGGGAATACCTCGCATATGGTGTTCAATTGCTTGATGATGGCATTGTAGTACTTACGGGCACTCAACAACTGCTCTTCAATCTTCTGCAACTGGGCTTGGAGATCCAGGAAGCCTTGGTTAGCCTTCAGATCTGGATATGCCTCACTGAGTGCAAACAGTGACTTGAGGGTGGAGCTGAAAGCATTATCAGCCTCATTCTTGTCTACCATCCCTGATGCATTCATCGCCATATTCCTGGCCTCGATAACCTTAGTAAAGGTCTCTTCCTCATGCTTCGCGTACCCTTTTACCGTCTCCACAAGGTTGGGGACCAAGTCATAGCGTTGTTTCAGATGGGCATCAATTGCTGATTCTGCCTCTTCAGCCTGGTTGCGAAGCCGGACATACCGGTTATAGACACTAATCCCATAGAGGGCAAGCAGAAGCACCAATACAATCAAGATATAGACAATTATCATACAATCCTCCCTTTACTCCATACCATTGTGTAGCATGCTATAAGCGAGGTCGCCGGTCAAGAGTTCAACAAAAAGAAGCCATGAAGCTTGCAAATGAGCCAATAGTACTGTATCTTTATTCGTGTAAAACGCATAAATATTCCATTCCAGGAGAATCCAAACCATGAGGGAACGACACAACCGGTTGGCGGTCGTCAAGGAACTTATCAAGAACAATAGGATCGACAACCAGGATACGCTGCTGGAGATGCTGAAAACCGAGGGATACACAGTCACACAGGCTACACTATCCCGCGACTTGAAGATGCTCAAGGTCGGAAAAATTTCCGATGGCTGGTCCGGCTACTATTACAGCCTGCCGGAAAACGACCTGATCAGTGAATCAGAGAAAAGCTACATCCAAGATGTACGAAGAGGAATCCTGTCCATCGAGTTTTCAGGAAACTTCGGCGTTATCAAGACCAGACCGGGACATGCCAATTCGGTCGGTATCGCATTGGACGTGTTGGCAATCCCTGAGATCCTTGGAACCTTGGCTGGTGATGACACTATCTTTGTCATCCTCCGCGAAGGGATGACAAAGGAAGATCTGCAAGAGAGCTTCAAGACACGCATCCCTGACATAGAAGAGTAAGTATACCTTGTTAAGATACGCCCCTCCGAATACAATGGAGGGGCGTTCATCTACCATAAGGAGCAAACAGATATGACATACAAGAATCTCGATACAAGCACTTCATTTCAAGCGCTGAAGAACCTGGAGGCAAGTGACCTGAAACAAATCCTGCATCCGGAGCGCATCAAATCCTACCAAGTCAATGCCAGCGAAAAGTTGGTGTACAATTATGCAGCCATGCCCGTTGATGAGAACCATCTTTCAGTCCTTCAACAGCTGAGTGATGAACTCCAACTTACCCAGAAGTACCAGGCCCTTGTTGATGGCGAGATCATGAACACCGGAGAGAAGCGACTTGTTCTGCACCATCTCACCCGTGGGCAAGTAGGGAAACCCGTTAAGGCTGATGGAGAAGACAAAGGTGCTTTCTATGAAGAACAACTTTCCAAGATCAAGCGATTTTCCGATGCTGTTCGCAACGGGGAACTTGTGGGATCAACAGGAAAACGATTCACTACAGTAGTGCAGATAGGAATCGGGGGAAGCGACCTGGGACCAAGAGCCATCTATCTGGCACTGAAGGGTTGGTGTACCAAGGAAGGCATTGAGCAAATGAACGCCCAGTTCATCAGCAATGTCGACCCCGACGATGCACAGGCTGTAATCAACCAGCTTGACTTGGAGCGTACACTCTTTATCTTGGTTTCCAAGAGTGGGACAACACTCGAAACCCTGACCAACAGGGACTTGGTCATTGAAGCCATCAAACAAAGCGGAATCAGCGGAATCAATCCTTCTGGTCATATGGTAGCAGTAACCAGCAAGAGCAGTCCACTTGCATCCTCATCCTCCGTCCTTGATGCCTTTTTCATCGATGACTACATCGGAGGAAGGTACAGTTCCACCAGTGCAGTTGGTGCTGTCATTCTCTCCCTGGCCTATGGCTTTGAAACAGTGAGGATGTTCCTTGATGGTGCCCACCAAGGCGACATGGCGGCACGCTCGCCCAAGATCACAGAGAACGCCGCACTCCTTGATGCCCTACTCGGCGTTTACCTGCGCAATGTCCTACACTATCCAAGTACTGCCATCCTGCCCTACTCACAGGCACTGAGTCGTTTCCCGGCTCACCTGCAACAGCTGGACATGGAGAGCAACGGAAAACACGTGAACAGAGATGGAGAAAAGCTCTCCTATCCCACCGGTCCGGTTATCTTTGGGGAGCCAGGAACCAATGGGCAACACTCCTTCTACCAGTTGCTTCACCAAGGGACTGATATCGTTCCCCTGCAGTTCATCGGATTCTCCGTCTCCCAATACGGGAAAGACATCATGGTGGAAGGTTCGAGCAGCCAAGAGAAGCTCAATGCCAATCTTGTCGCTCAGATAGTTGCCTTTGCCCGTGGAAAGGATGATGCAAACCCGAACAAGCAGTTCAGTGGGAATCGGCCAAGCAGTTTGCTCTATGCAAAGCAGCTTGATCCTGTGGTCCTCGGCTCGCTACTCGCCCACTATGAGAACAAGGTAATGTTCCAAGGATTCATCTGGAATCTCAACAGCTTTGACCAGGAAGGGGTACAGTTGGGCAAGGTACTCGCAACCAAGGTGCTCAATGGATGCGAAGGGGATGAGGTACTCAGGGCCTACACAGACCTTCTCTGATCCGTTTTCTTCTCGGCCCCCGTCTGGGGGCCTGATTATTCTTCATATTTCTTCATCCATCCTGCTTGCCTAAAGGGAAAGAGATAGGTACTATTGTTAGCAAACTAACAATAGAGACAAGTGATTGAAAGAAGAACCACGACACATCGGGCATACCATAAAAACACTCTCCCATCTTCTCCACCGGAGTATGATGAGACTGCTGAAACTCGAAGAAGAGTCCAGCGCCTCTGTTGTGCAGAGTCACCTTCTAGGATACTTCGCCCATCATCAGAAAACCCGAATTTTGCAAAGCGATTTGCAACAGCATCTGGGTATTCGCCGTTCAACCATGACCAATATCCTCAAGGGAATGGAGAAGGACGGCTTGATTGCACGGGAAGAAGCGGAAGAAGACAAACGACAGAAGTGGGTGGTTTTGACAGAGTCGGCGGAACAGAAGTGTGCAGAACACTTTCATCTGGCGCAGGAGTTCGAGCTGGCCATGAGGCAGGGCCTCAGTGAGGAACAGCTGCGGCAGTTCTTTGCAATCGCTGATACAATCAGAAGGAATTTGGAAACAATATGTTTACAGAATTACGAAAACAAATAGTAGGATACCGGCGCCCCACCATCTTAACCATGGTCTTTGTTACCTTGGAAGTGATCATGGATGTCATCATTCCCTTCCTCATGGCATTCCTCATAGACCGTGGTATTGATGCAGGAAATTTTCATGAAATCCTCAAATGGGGCCTCGCTCTTCTTCTTTGTGCATCAATTGCACTGCTGTTTGGGGTACTCTCAGGTCACTTTGCGGCAAGAGCCTCTACTGGCTTTGCGAAGAATGTACGAAAGAAACTCTACCATCACACACAAGATTTCTCATTTGCCAATATCGACAAGTTCTCCACCAGCAGTCTGGTAACCCGTCTCACCACCGATGTCACCAATGTACAACGTGCATATCAGATGCTTATCCGTATCGCAGTACGTAGCCCGGGAATGCTTGTATTTGCCTTCTTCATGGCAGTATCCATCAACAAGACACTGAGCCTGGTCTATCTTGTTGCACTCCCACTCCTGGGTGTCGGTCTCTTTTTCCTGATCAGGGCCGCCTATCCTCTCTTCACCCGGGTATTCAAGACGTATGATCGGCTCAATACCGTGGTTCAGGAGAATATCAGGGGCATCAGGGTGGTTAAGTCGTTTGTCCGGGAAGCGCATGAAGTAAAGAAATTTGAAGTGGTTTCCACCGATATCTATGATGCATTCAGCAAGGCTGAAAAGATCATTGCCTTCACCAGTCCCCTGATGCAGGGAATAATGTACCTCAGCCTGCTCTCAATCAGTTATATTGCAGCCCGCTTGATCGTCGCCTCCGCCATGACGACAGGAGAGCTGATGAGCTTCATCACCTACACATCCCAGATTCTTATGAGCCTGATGATGTTCTCCATGGTTATAGTCATGATTACCATAAGCAGGGCCTCAGCAGTACGGATTGAGGAAGTGCTCACCGAAAAGAGCGACCTGGAGGAAAAGAAGGACGCCATCACCACGGTTGCTGATGGGTCAATTACCTTTTCCCATGTGGACTTCAGCTATACAAAAACCAAGGAGAAGCGCTGTCTCTATGATATCAACCTCGATATTGCCAGTGGACAGACCATTGGCATCCTTGGCCCAACCGGCAGTGCGAAAAGCTCCCTTGTCCAGTTGATCCCTCGCCTCTATGACACCCTCAGTGGGTCAGTAAAGGTTGGAGGAGTGGATGTAAGAGACTATGCGCTGAAAAGTCTCAGGAAAGAGGTCGGCATGGTATTGCAGAAGAATCTTCTATTCAGCGGGACAATTGCTGAGAACCTGCGGTGGGGGAATGAGCATGCAAGCGATGAGGAGCTTAGATGGGCTTGCCGCATTGCCCAGGCAGATGGATTCATCCAGCAGTTCCCCAAGGGGTATGACACCTACATCGAACAGGATGGATCCAATGTTTCTGGAGGGCAGAACCAGAGATTGTGTATCGCACGTGCCTTGCTCAAGCATCCAAAGATTCTCATCTTTGACGATTCAACCAGCGCTGTCGATACCAAGACAGATGCCGCTATCAGGGAAGGCTTGCTCAGTGAACTTCCAGAAACCACGAAGATCATCATTGCACAGCGAGTAACCTCGGTGATGGACGCTGACAGGATCATCATGCTCGACGATGGACGAATACATGATGCAGGTACCCATCAAGAACTGATGGACCGTTGTTCACGTTATAAAGAGATGTATTGCAGCCAGATGCACAAGGAGGAACGAGCATGAACAAACCCCACTCCAAGATGCCCAGGTTTGACTGGCCAACCTTGAAACGTCTCTTCACCTACATCTTTGTACCGTATAAACTGCGCTTCCTTGTTGTCCTGTGCTGTATCCTTGTCAGTGCACTTGCCTCAGTTGCAGGCTCCCTGTTCCTGCGCCTCCTGATCGATACCTATATTGTACCAATGGCACAAAACCCTGAAACAGCTTCTTTCACCCCGCTGATACAGGCGCTTGTGGTGATGGCAGCAATATACGCGGCAGGTGTCATTGCTACCTTCATGTACAACCGATTGATGATCACCATTGCCCAGGGAACACTGAAGACCCTTCGCGATAGGATGTTCACCCATATGCAGAAGCTTTCTATCCGGTTCTTTGACACACGATCCCACGGGGACCTGATGAGTCTCTATACCAACGATACCGATACGCTCAGGCAGATGGTGAGTCAATCTATCCCAAACTTCGTCAACTCAATCATCACGGTACTGGCCATCTTCTTTGCCATGCTGTTTACCAGCTGGCAGTTGACCTTGGTTGTTTTGTTCTCACTTGCAATCATGCTGCGAATATCCTCCTTTGTGGCAGGGAAAAGCGGTGCATACTTTGTTGAGCAGCAGAAGGCAATCGGGAAAACCAATGGGTATATAGAAGAGATGATCAACGGACAGAAGATCATCAAGGTCTTCACCTATGAAGAGAAGGCGAAGGAGCGTTTTGATGCATTGAATGAGGAGCTTAACAACCACGCATTCAACGCCAACCGGTTTGCCAATATCCTCATGCCGATCATGGGCAATATCAGTTACATCCAGTACGTATTGGTCGCAATTGCCGGGGGTATGTTGGCAATTCACGGCATTGGGGCATTGACCCTTGGCATCATCGCTGCCTTCCTCCAGCTGAGCAGGACGATCAACATGCCGATCAACCAGATGGCCAACCAGTTGAATGCCGTTGTAATGGCTCTTGCAGGTACCAAGCGTATCTTTGCGCTGCTCGATGAGGAACCCGAAGCTGATGAGGGATATATCACCCTGGTCAATCTTTCCGATACAGGAGAAGAGACTGAAAAGAGAACTGAACGTTGGGCATGGAAAGATACCCGGACAGGAAATCTCACTGAGTTACAGGGGCGGGTCTCGCTCACTGATGTCGACTTTGGATACACAGAAAAGACCTTGGTACTCAAGCATATCACCATACACGCAGAACCTGGACAGAAGATCGCCTTGGTCGGTGCTACCGGAGCAGGAAAGACGACCATCACCAACCTGATCAATCGTTTCTACGATCTTGCGGATGGGAAAATACGCTATGATGGCATCAACATCAACAAGATACGCAAGGCTGACCTACGTCGTTCCTTGGGGGTGGTACTTCAGGATGTCCATCTGTTCAGTGGAACGGTCATGGACAATATTCGCTACGGGAACCTGGAAGCAAGTGACGATGAGGTGATCAAGGCAGCAAAACTGGCCAATGCAGACTCCTTCATCGCACACCTTCCACAAGGATATCAAACCCAGCTCAGTGGAGATGGGTCCACCCTCTCCCAAGGGCAGCGACAGCTTATCTCCATTGCACGTGCCATTGTGGCCGACCCCCCCGTATTGGTACTTGATGAGGCAACCAGCAGCATCGATACCCATACAGAGGAGGTAGTCCAGAAAGGGATGGATGCCCTGATGGAAGGCAGGACTGTCTTTGTCATTGCCCATCGCCTCTCAACCATCCACAACGCCGATCTTATCATGGTGTTGCAAATGGGAGAGATCATCGAGAAGGGAACCCACGCTGAACTTATGGCACTTAAGGGTCAGTACTACCGTCTCTATACCGGTGTTTTTGAACTGGAATAGGTTACCAGGACAATACCTGCCACCACCAAGGGGAGTGCCAAAAGATACTGCAGACGGAAAATGGATTCCCCTAAAAGCAGTGCAGAGAGGAATGTCCCTACCACGGGTATAAGGAAGTTGAAAACGGTGATGGAACTGACCTTGTTGTGCTTGAGCAGTGCCGTCCAGATGGAGAAGGCAACAGCGCTTAGGGATGCCATATAGAGGAGCAGGAAATATCCAGCAAGACTGCTGGTGGGAAAGCTTGCTCCCTGTGACAACGCTAGCGAGAGCAAGATGAGACCACCAAGGAAAAGCTGCATGCTGGTAAGCAGCACCGGATCAATTTTCCTGCTTACCCGTTTGCTGTACAGTGCACTTGCACTGGTGAGGAATGCGGCAATTATTACAAACCCCTCCCCTTTCAAAGAAAACGTAATCCCCAGATTAGGTTCAAGGTTCACCATGACCACCGAGATAAATCCCAACAGGATTCCCAGTCCCTTCCTCAAGCTGATATGGTCGTTTGCATACACCCAGTGTGCAAGCAGCGCACTGAAAAAAACTGATGAGGAGTTCAGGATTGAACTCTTGGCACCAGTGGTATAGGAAACCCCGATATAGAAAAAAGCATAGTGGATGGTGGTCTGTAACAAGCCAAGCACAAGTATCTGGATCCAGGCCTTGCCATCCAAGGACTTGAATCGTTGTTTATCACCTTGCTGGAAGCATCTGAAGAGTAGGACCAAGAGCCCGGCAAAGGTGAATCGCAGCCCTGCAAATGCCATTTTTGCAGCCGTATCATCTGGGCCAACGAGAAACAGCTCATACCCCAACTTGATTGAAGGATAGGCGCTCCCCCAAAGCATTGCACAAAGACTCGCAAGCAGAGAGGCGATCAGGGGACGGCTCAATGGGGATGGTTTCATGGTTTGCATGGGGGACTCTCCTTGAAAAAGGTTGCCAGGTCCTCAAGGGAACCGGTGCGGTAGCTGGCAATATCCTTGTTCTTGTTGTTTATCAAGTAGTCAGTAACCAGATACACATCCATGCCCAAGCCCTGGGCAACCATATCCTCTTCAACATCGTTACCAACCATGAGACACGAGGAAGCTTCCTTCCCAAGCAGCTGCAATATCTGACGATAGTAGCCGAGGTTTGGCTTTGCATAGTGAAAGTCTTCATAGGTAGTCACGAGTGAGAATTGCGAGGATGCAAGATCAGCCCAGCCAAGTCGAGCCTCTGTTCCCTGCGAAGGAAAAAGAGGATTGGTGGCAAGCACCACGGTATACCCTTTTTCCTTCACTTCCTGAACGATCTCCCTAGCCAATGGGGAGGGAGAGGCATGTTTGCGCAGAAAACCAAACTCATGCGTATAGAATGGTGCGAACCGCTCATTGAATTCTGCAGCCGCAATGCCACTTGCCTCTTCAAACACCTGGTCGAACCGTTCCTTGTTGGTAAGGGACCCATCATTCAGGACCATGGCGGTGATACCACGCTGCAATGCAGATAAGAGCAACTCAGGGGAATACCCGAGTTCCTGTCCTTTTATTACAAAACGAGCGAAGTAATCCTGGATGAATCGATCCTGGTCAAGCGGCAGCAAGGTTCCATCAAGATCAAAGAGTATTGTATCGATAGGTTGTCTTGTCATTGTTCGCAGATGATACGCTCTTCAGCAGAAGGCGTCAACAAATAAAAACCCCCTAGGGAAAAGGAGGTTAAACCCTAGGGGGAACAAAAGGAGGTTAGAAAAAATCCGATTTCGTTGCTAACCGACCCAACGGGTGCAGAAGCATGTCGTTCTCTTTCTGAGACAGACAATAGTACATAACTCATATTTTAATCAAGAGGGTTTTTAAAGTTTTTACATTTTTTTAATTTTCCTTTTGATTACTGGATAGTAAGTTATGCTACTAGCTTTCAATCTTTCTAAAAATTATCCAAGGTTTGAAAAAATCCTTTACATACTGTCT
>JAIMZO010000031.1 GCA_020054965.1 Spirochaeta sp.
GAACAGGATCCAAGGAGCATGGTCGCCGTTGCCGCAAAAGCTGCAGCGAGGTTCGTGGTTACCATGATGGTAGATGTGGAGACAATTGCCTCATCACCTGTCAGGGAAAGGGAAGAGCCACCATTGAAGCCGAACCAACAGAACCAGAGGATGAACACCCCGAGTGCACCAAGGGTCAGGCTATGTCCTGGGATTGCCTTTGCATTACCCTTCTCATCGTACTTGTCAATCCTTGCCCCGATGATCTTTGCTCCCCAAAAGGCGGCGACCCCTCCAACCATATGCACAGCCGTGGAGCCTGCGAAATCGTGGAAACCCAAGGTCGACAACCAGCCACCTCCCCAGATCCAGTGTCCGCTGATGGGATAGATCACTGCACTGATTACTATGGAATACAGGCAGTAGGAGGAAAACTTGGTTCGCTCTGCCATTGCACCACTTACAATGGTGGCCGCTGTTGCACAGAATACTGTCTGGAAGATCAGGAAAGCAGAGGTAGGGATGTTTGTGTCGTACGAGCCACGGACAAACAGATCAAGGGACCCTATGAAGGGATTGCTTCCCCCAAACATCAATGAGAATCCCAGAATCCAGAAAACCGCACTTCCCAGGCTGAAGTCCATCAGGTTCTTCATGATGATGTTTCCTGCATTTTTCGCCCTGGTGAAACCAGTCTCAACCATGGCAAATCCGGCCTGCATGAAAAACACCAACACAGAGCCCAACAACACCCACAAGGTGTCTACTGATACGAACATACGCTACCCCCTAAAAATGCCGAAAGGGTGCATGATGGAAATCCACCGTACACCCTTGTACGCCTGCCCAACGGACAGCAGAACGAAGAAAGGGCGATGCAGATTACTCCACATCGCCCTTGACGTTTGACCCCTTTATAACGAATTATCCCCAGGACTGTCAAGCACTCCTAGAGGGAAAGATTCAGGCAGGTCAGTTTCGGGTGGATAAAAACCCCGTCCTTCCGGACCAGCTCCCCATCGAAGTACATCTCTCCACCACCATACTCACCTCTCTGGATCTGTACCAAATCCCAGTGGACTGCTGACTTGTTTCCATTATCGCAATCTTCATAGGCATTACCTGGGGTAAAGTGGATTGATCCATAGATTTTCTCGTCAAAGAGGATATTATCCATGGGGTTCAGGATGCCTGGATTGCATCCGAGGGCAAACTCCCCGATGTAACGAGCCCCTTCATCGATGTCAAGAATTTCATTGATCAAGGCATCATCATCACTGTGTGCCTCGACGATCTTCCCATCCTTGAAGGTAAAACGTACATCCTTGAACTGATGCCCGTGATAGGTGCTTGCCGCATTATATGCAATGGTTCCATTCACGGAGTCCTTGATCGGACAGGAGTAAATTTCCCCATCCGGGATATTCATCTCCCCTGCACAGGGTATCCAACCCATTCCCTTCACAGAGAACCGCAAATCGGTTCCCGGCGCTTTGATACGCACCTGGTCAACGGTATCCAAAAAGGGTTTTGCTTCCGCCATCGCCTTTGCCATGGCCTCATAATCGACTTCAGTGCAGACCTTGTAGAAGAAATCCTCGTACTCCCTTGTTCCCATACCACCCTGCATTGCCATGATTTCGGTGGGGTAGCGGAGCACTACCCACTTTGTGTAGGGAAGACGGGTCTTCATATGAACAGGGATATTGTAGTACGTACTTGCCAGATTGGACTGGCCAGGTATGGTTGCAAGCTCCCGGACATTGGCAATACCCCTGATGCCGATGAACGCATCCATCTGCTTCATCCGATAGGTATCTACATCAGCCCAGACCTCCAAGGACTCCTTGCACGCATTTTCCACCATCGCACGCTCAATTCTCTGGTTCCAGATGTTGACTACGGGATATCCGCCTGCATCATAGACCGCCTTGATCAAGGCCTCACTCATGCTTGTGGGTACATCCACTGCATTGATCAAGCAGGATTCTCCCTTCTGTAGTTTTACTGAATACTCCACCAGAAGCTTTGCAAGCTTCTCTTCTCTGGGATCTGCCATTTTATGACTCCTTCACTATTGAATTCTTATTTCCATTGGTTGGGCTGTTACCGGGTGGGGAAATTCCACAGCCACGGCCTTGAGAGCCAAATGCTCTGCCTCTGCCCCTTTGTATACCGTATCGCCATCGATAGGCCACCCACTCCAAGCCAGATGGGCCCTGACCTGGTGACGAAACCCCGAGCTCAGTCGGCACGTAAACTTCTGGGAATCACCCTCAGTCCCACTGTACCATACCTTGGTGAGATACCATGTACCGGTTGTCTTTTCGAGTAGATGACGGGGACTATCAGCGAGTACAGGGCGAACTTCCTTACGATTTTCTCCATACCGCCTGAAGAGACTTCCGATGGAGATTTCCCGGCCTTTATACATGAAGGGATCTTCATAGGGATAGGGGGGAAAACCAGCTTGTGTGGTGTCTTGGTATACATGGGAAAGCGCATGATACTCCTTGAAGAAGAGATCCGCTTTCTGGATAGCCTGCAGGGAAGCATAGGCTTCTTTTGTACGTGCAATGACAACCAAGCCACTGGTCGCGGTATCCAGGCGGTGCAAAACACCACCCTCCCATGAGTTGATGCCCCCGACAGCCAACACCTCAGGAAAAGACAAAGACACCAAGCCAAGCAATGTAAGCTTGTCTTTCGGGTCTGTCTTCAACGGTACAGTGGGCAGGTTTGCCTGTTTGTTCACCACCAGAATATCGTGGTCCTCATAGACAAGTTCCAATTGCATAGTATCATTCATACCCCTCCAATATAGCAAATATCCAGACGTTTGGCACCTGAAAAACCGAAAAGAGAGGAACAGCGTTGCTTTGCACTGGAAGAAAGCTGTTGTATACTCTGCCTATGCAAGAAATACCTATCAATACCTATAATTCGCCAAACGTCATCCTGGAGTTGATCTACAAACTGAAGATCAAGGATGTCATGACGACGGATCTGGTCACCGCTACCAAGGACACACCACTACGCGAAATACAGTACATCATGAGGGAGAGGCAGGTCACAGGACTACCGATCGTACTAGGCAAGCGTCTTATCGGGATTGTTAGCATGGATGACATCATCCAAGCACTCGACAAGGGGTATATCAATGAGAAAGCCCAAGACCATATGACCCGTAACCTCATCGTCCTTGAGGATGACATGCCGATCTCTTTTGCAATCAGCTACTTTGACCGTTTCAGTTACCATCGATTCCCGGTATTGAACAAACATAAGGAACTGGTTGGGATGATCACCAGCCGGGATATCACCAGCACCCTGTTGGTGGAGATCAACAGGGAGATTGAGGACCTTGAAAAAAGAACCCGCACCACCGGCCTCAGTGAGGAAATGAGCGGGGAAATCCATACCTACTCCATTCTCAAGCATGATTTTGAGAATGCAGGGTATGCCAGCACCGAGATAAAGAAACGACTCAAGAGTGCAGGTATCGCCCCTCATGTCATCCGCCGCGCTGCCATCGCAAGCTATGAGCTTGAGATGAATCTTGTCGTACACTCCGATGGTGGTGAGTTGATCGCTGAGTACTCCCCACAAACCATCCAGATCACTGCACGTGACAGTGGGCCGGGTATCAGCGACGTGGAATCTGCAATGACGGCGGGATGGAGTACCGCCAGTGAATGGATACGCTCCCTCGGCTTTGGCGCCGGGATGGGGTTGCCCAATGTCAAATCAGTGGCGGACGATTTTACCATTGAGAGCACGCTCAATGGCACGACTGTTGTCTGTGTTATTGCATTGCACCCAAATCAGGAGGAAACATAGATGCATGTACAAGACCTTGCAGCTTTGGAAGGCTTCAAAACAGAACATTGCGAATTGGAAAACTTAGAGATTACTGATGCCTATTGTGGGGACCTACTCAGTGATGTAATGGGGAATGCTCCCTCCGGGAGTGTTCTTGTCACCATTCAGGCTCACAAGAATACTGTAGCTGTCGCGTCACTGGCTGGGATCCGCGCGCTGGTCATCTGCAACAACCGCAGTGTTCCTCCTGATATGCTGGAAGCTGCAAAGGAAGAGGGTATCTCCATCTTTACCACCAAGGATACCCAGTTTGAAGCCAGCTGCAAGATTGCAAAGGCTTTGGGAAGACTTGATGCTGGTACCCCTTGACCTTCACAACCACAGCTGCCTATCCCCTTGTGCGGATGACGATCTTACCCCTTCACTCCTTGCCGTCGAGGCCATGGAACAGGGTATCGAGATCCTTGCCCTGACCGACCACAACAGTGCAAGGAATCTTCCATCTTTCGCTGAGGCGTGTGAGCTTTGCTGTATTCTCCCCCTCTTTGGTATGGAAGTGACAACCAGGGAAGAGGTACATGTACTTACGCTTTTCCCAAGGTTGGAGGATGCCCTGGACTTTGGAACATTTGTTGAGTTTCTCCTGCCACCCATCAAGAATGACAGGAGATTGTTCGGTAATCAGCTGGTGGTGAATCTTGAAGGCAAGGTACAGGAGGAAGTGGATGCGATGCTGGCTGCTGCAACATCGCTCTCTTTCTCCGATGTGGTGGAGGAGGCCCTAAGCCGGGACGCATTGGTCATTCCAGCACATATTGACCGGTTTGCAAACAGTGCATTGGCCAATCTGGGCTTTCTTCCGGACCTTCCCTACAGCGCTTTGGAGGCGATGCACCCTCCCGTGCATGCCGATACCCACGGTCTGGTGGTGCTTACCGGCTCCGATGCACATAGCCTTGAACAGGTAGGGAGAAGAACTTGCTCACTGGAGATGCAAGATTGCTCCTACGAGTCATTGAAAGAGGCGCTGGCCAAGCGAAACCTGGTGGAATACCGTTCCTAGGCACACTGGTTTCAGCTTCAGCCGGCTTATTGCTGCTAGCGGTCTGAACGACCGAAGATCCGTAAGAGGTAAAGGAAAATGTTGAGGAAATCGAGATAGAGAGAAAGTGCTCCGATTATGCTCAACTTGGTGAAGGTCTCCTCATCGATATCGGTTCCATAGCTCTGGTTCCAACGTACAATCTTCTGGGTATCCCACGCAGTGAGGCCAAGAAAGATGGCCACACCTGCAAAGCTGATCAAGTAATCGAGGCCGCTAGAGCCAAGGAACATATTAATCACCATTGTTCCAATCAATCCCCACATGCCCATGACCAGGTACGAGCCGATCCTGTTGAGATCGCGCTTTGTTGTCATGGCGTAGAGGCTCATACCGGCAAACATGAGTGCCGCGGTGAGGAAGCTCTTGTAGATGACAGCCCCTGTATACACGATAAAGATGGTACTCAGCATTATGCCGTTGAGTGCAGAATACGCAATGAAGGCACCGATTGCACTTGCTTGACTCATCCTATCAAGGCGTGCCGTAAGGTAGAACACCAGTGCAAACTGTCCGATGACGAGCAGGAAAAATCCCATCATGTTCCCGACAAGTGCCTGGAGAAGTGCAGGATTACTTGCTACAAAGTATGAGACCAAGGCCGTCAAGCCAAGCCCTGCGGTCATCCAAAGGTATACGTTTTTTAATATCGTCCGTTCACGGACTTGTACATTCTGAAGTATTGAACTCTTTTGTTCTGTCATTGTTGTAAGCCTCCTGATCTATCTTACCATAATTTCATCAATTTGGAAGAAAAGGTCAAGCATATACTTGCATTCAGCCCGCTATGCAAGTCCATTTCCTGTATGGTATAGTAAAGCCTATGACAAACAAGCCTCTTTTATCCCTCATTTGTATCATCATTGTTCTGCTCATGGGTTGCACTTCCATAAGCCGTGATGAACGTGTCAGTGCCGTTGAGGCTGAGAATGCCCTAAGGGAAGTAACCAAGCTGGCAAGCCAGGCAGTGGATGCCAACCTTTTCTCTGGAATGGGGTTGCAAGAACTTCTTCCCCAGAATGCCGCTCATTTTGCAGAGATGGAAGAAATCCCTCTCTTTCTTGATCACCTGGACCGGTGGCAGGCCCAGGTCCAGCAGGCATTTCGCAGCGTACTGGTCCAGACAACGATTCTCGTGACAGATAACAGCAACGAAGTGGTTTGGGAAAACCCAGAGGCAGCCTTGCAGCAAGGGAACCAAAGCGCTACAAAAGAGCTGGCCAAGCAGAGGGGGGATGTCATCAGGGAAGAAGTACTGGAAAGACTCGATGATGCCCTGGTTGCAAGCGAAGAAACATGGAACGTAATCCTCGATCGGTACAGTATTTGGCAAAAAGGTACCAGCCTTTGGGGAGAAGACGTGCTCGTCGAGGTCAATGGCGACCCATTTGACCACCTCTCAACGCTGTTCCTGGAGACCTATTTTGAAGAACTTGGAAGACAGGAAGAGATCCTGAGAACAACCCCGGTTCCCCGAGGTAGCGGGTCCTTCCTTGAACTCTTTTGGCAGGATGCATAGTTATGAGCCTATTTGCTGCAACAAACGAAGCTGAAGAGCGGAAAAACCAGCCACTGGCCTATCGGATGCGGCCACGGAACCTGGATGAGTACATCGGCCAGGACGCCATCATCGGCAAAGGACGACTGCTCAGGCGTGCAATACAGGCAGACCAGCTCTCTTCTGTTATCTTCTATGGGCCACCGGGAACGGGGAAAACCACCCTTGCAAGAGTCATTGCAAACACCACAAAACGACACTTCTCTACACTTAACGCAGTACTCAGTGGCGTCAAGGAGCTCCGCTATGAAATTGAGCAAGCCCGCCAACGCTTGGAGTTATACAGCCAGGGTACGATTCTCTTTGTCGATGAGGTACATCGGTGGAACAAGAGCCAGCAGGATGCACTGCTACCTTGGGTGGAAAATGGGACGGTTATCCTTATTGGAGCCACTACAGAGAACCCTTATTTCGAGGTAAATGCTGCCTTGGTGAGCAGGTCGCGCATTTTTCAGTTGAAGAGCCTTACCAGTGAAGATCTCTTTGCCATCGCAGCGCAAGCACTGGGGGATAAGGAGCGGGGATATGGGGAGTATCCGGTGCAGTTTGAGGAAGGGGCCTTGGAGCACTTGGTAGAGATTGCAAACGGAGATGCAAGGAGCCTGCTCAATGCCTTGCAACTTGCAGTAGAGACATCAATTGATAGGTTCCCCCCGCCTCCAGGAACAGAGATCTATATTTCCAAGGATTCTGCAGAACAATCGATACAGAAGAAGGCAGTGCTGTATGACAAGGAAGGTGATTACCACTTCGATGTCATCAGTGCCTTCATCAAGAGTATCCGTGGCAGTGACCCCGATGCCACACTCTATTGGCTTGCCAGGATGGTGAGCGCCGGGGAAGACCCGAAGTTCATTTTCAGAAGAATGCTTATCAGTGCCTGCGAGGATGTTGGATTGGCCGACCCATCGGCAATCGTTGTGGTTCAGGCTGACGCTCAAGCCTTTGAGCGAATTGGATTACCCGAAGGCCGCTTCCATCTTACCCACGCAGCCCTCTATCTTGCAACAGCGGAGAAAAGCAACTCTACCATGGCTTTTTTTGATGCACTCAAGGGTGTTGAGCAGCAAGCCCAGGATGAGGTGCCGAACCATCTTCGTGACGGAAACCGCGATGCAAACGGGTTCGGCCATGGGGAAGGGTACCTCTACCCCCATGCCTATCAGGACCACTGGGTTGCCCAGCAATACCTCCCCTCCTCCCTGCAAGGAAAGGTCTATTACGAACCCAGTGACCAAGGCTATGAGAAGAGCATCAAGGAGAAGGTGCAGAGACATAGGGAAGAGCAGCTCGAAAGTGCACAAAGCGATGCCTTTGTCGAGAATCTATCCTACTCTCCGGGAGACAAGAGCAGACAGAGATGGGTTAACCGTACCATCAGTGAACGGGGTACATTGCTCAAGGAGATTCGCGAGCGTCTTTTCCGTGGTGTCCAGCTCAGACGGAGTGACCGGGTGTTGGTGTGCAATGCTGGCCATGGGATGTTGCTTTGGGAGGCGTATCGATCAACACCAGAAGGATTGGTGGTGGCCCAGGTACGAAACAAGGACCAAGCTGAGCACATCAACCACTATGCTGGATCACTCTCCTCAGTGGAGCGCCCGCATGTATATGCAGAACCGCTGGAAACACTGCTTTCCCATCTTGAACATGGATTGCAGTTTGAGGTTATCTTGGGAAGAAACCTGCTCAGCAGGGCAAAGTTATCAGAACCACTGCTTGGCAGTCTTGTATCCCGTTTGGCTGAGAATGGTTCACTGCACTTTGCTGAAAGCGTACCTGTTTCAGGCTCAAGACTCTCTCACTTCATCAAGGGGGATGAGCGGCTATTGCTTGAGAAGGCGGAGACCCATCTCTACGGAGACCCAGAAAACCCGCTTACCAACTGGGATGAGCGTGACTTGGAAAAGCTCTTCAGCGAGCGAGGTTTTGTTGTTGATATTCACTCCCTCAACTTATTTGAGCATAGGATGATGGAACAACAGGACATCGAACGGTATCTTGCCTCGTCCTATCTCCCGGCATGGAAGACCCTGGGAATAAAGGTTGATGAGGAAACCATGAAAGCTGCATTGATTGGACAGCTGGCAAACCGCCCACTCGAATGGAAACACCACCTTGCGATCATACATGCCTACCGAGAGGGAGCAATTACCAATGAATCCCATAGCAGTAATGCAAAGCAGTGGAGAGACGTACACGAGAAAGTGCATGGAAGCAACTGATTACCTAAGAAGCACTTGCTCCAAGCAACTCAATTTTTTAGAAAATTTGGCAGGGGGTTGTTGACAAAGAAAAGCGTTTAGGTCATAGTATGCAACGTTGAAACGCACTGGTGATGTAAACCACTGCTTCAGCTACCATGGTGGAAGTAGTTCAATGGTAGAGCACCAGATTGTGGATCTGGCTGTTGCGGGTTCGAGCCCCGTCTTCCACCCTAACCGGGTCGTTAGCGCGCTCGTAGCTCAGCTGGATAGAGCGCCGGACTTCGAATCCGTAGGTCGAAGGTTCGAATCCTTCCGGGCGCAGATGTTTGGTTTTTGAAATTTTATTGTCATGGGCCGCTAGCTCAGCTGGTAGAGCAGCAGACTCTTAATCTGCGGGTCAAAGGTTCGATCCCTTTGCGGCTCAATACATGGCGAACCTCGCTAAGGGGCAAGACATGCACCGCGAGAGTGGTGAAATTGGCAGACACGCCAGACTTAGGATCTGGTACCTTACGGTGTAGGGGTTCAAGTCCCCTCTCTCGCAAAGGACAATCCAAGTTGGACTGTCTGACAAAACGATTTTTGCGAAAGTAGCTCAGTGGTAGAGCTCCACCTTGCCAAGGTGGATGTCGCGGGTTCAAGTCCCGTCTTTCGCTCTTAAAGCAGTCAGAAAATTTCTGGCTGTTTTTTTTGCTCCTATGTGATGTTGCTTTGATAGTAGACTGATTTGTATTATATTATACATAAAAGATATAACTAATAATATTTTGATCGAAACATTTTCTCTTTTCTAAAAAGAAGGTATACGCTAGGTCCAAAGAGGCAAGGTAACGTTCAAGTGTTTAGTACCATCGTTTTCTCAATGTTGTTCATCTCCGTAGCCATACTGGCACTGGCAAGTGGGATACTTGTGCTCCAAAACAACCATACAATCATCTCCAACCGGATCTTTTTTGCCCTGGTTGCCGCGGTTTCCATCTGGTCTTCAGGATTGGCCTTTGCAAATCTTGCCCTTACTCGGGAGACGGCGGAACTCTGGCGAAGGGTATCAGCCCTTGGCTGGGGTTCAGTGTATGCAATCTTCCTCCATTTCATCATCCTTATTTCCAGCAAGCGAGTTGGCAAGCGCCCATGGTGGTTCTACGCCGTATTGTATACCCCTGCTCTCCTGACTATTCTTGCCTTCTCCATCCATTCAGGACTGAACGCAGAACCGTACCAGCTCAGGCACACTGAGTTTGGTTGGGTCAATATAGCTGAGCACAATATCTGGGATATCATATTCTACATATACTATGGAAGCTACACCATCCTAGGCATGGTGCTTCTTGCATCATGGGGCAAGAAAAGCCAGGATGCAGTCATCAAGAAACAAGCCCATCTCATCCTCTTAACCATACTCACCCTCTTGGTCGCAGCCACCTACACAGACATCATCCTAAGCAGCAAGGTTGGCAATCTCCCACAGATGGCACCGGTTCTAATGTTGTTGCCTGTAACCATCATTTACAACACGATCAGAAAGCAACAAGAGAAACAAGAAAACCCCTTGCAATTCAGTTTCAGCTACATCCATATCATCATCAGCGTGATGTTCTATGTATTCATCTCATTCATACAAATCCGTCTCGAACCAGGGATCATTACCATAGGACAGCTACATCTTGCCGAATCCACCTTCAGGGGCATCCTGACCCAATCGCAGATGTTCATCTCCATCTACCTTGCACTGAGGGAATCAAAACCCGGATACATCATCTCCATGCTGATGAACACAACCAATCTACTGATCTCTCTCGTATTCTGGATCATGATGGATTTCAATGCCCCACTTCCCGGGATCATATCCTATGTCAACGTACTGATTATTTTGTTGATCATCAGAGCATTCAGAAGGCTCTATTTGACAATTCATGTTGAAATTGCATCTCCTGGCTTCGTATCAAGCACCTCATAGACAAATGGGGGATAGTCTTTAGCTCTCAGGTCCTTCCATCTTGCTACCTTGGAGACGTTTCTAAGTTTTTCAGTGAGCAGTGATGTTCTGGTAATGACCGTGATCCCAGGGGTTTCCTGCCTGAATATGGTCAGGTTGGCATAGTTTTCCAAGTATTTCGTGCTGACACCCTTGTAACCTCCCAGATCCTGCTTGAAGGAGGAGTGGAGATTGTTGACTTTCTGGAGGTTATGCTTGCCTTGTCTGGATTCCGTCTTGCTTTTCAGTTGGATGATAG
>JAIMZO010000032.1 GCA_020054965.1 Spirochaeta sp.
ATACTGATGCCTTTCCCTGGATTGTCATTCTCAGTGATGCATGGAAGGAAATGGGCTGGAGCGCCATCATCTTCATTGCCGCCTTGATGGGCATTGACCCCTCCCTCTTTGAGGCAGCCTTGGTTGAGGGCGCAAACTCCTGGCAACGGGTACGGTATATCACCCTTCCCTCAATTCGTCCGGTCATCGTTATTGTGGTCCTGCTTCGTTTGGGAACCATCCTGGATGCAGGGTTCAACCAAATATTCATGTTGTACTCAACACCGGTCTATTCGGTTGCCGATATCATCGATACCTGGGTCTATCGTCAAGGCTTACTGGAGTTCCAGTTTGGCCTTGCCACTGCAGTCGGTCTGTTCAAGGGATTCATTGGTATGTTCCTCATCCTTGGTTCCAACCGTCTGGTCAGACGCTTCGGCGGAAACTCATTGTACTAGGGGGTTGGGAATGAAGATGCAAGGAACCAGAAAAAAAGGACGATTCACTTCTGTATCGATTAAGCCTACTGCAGCAGATCACAGCTTCAATTTCTTGGTGGATTTATTTTTGGTTTTGCTCCTGCTGATCATCGCAATCCCGCTTTGGAGCACCATCACTCTCTCATTCAGGCCTAATGACTATATTGGCAACAACCTGGAAGGAATGTTCCTGATGCCCTGGAACTGGTCGACCTCAGCATACAAGGCGCTGTTGGGAAATGCAGGATTCCTGCTTGCTTTCGGCAACAGCGTAAAGATTTTGATTGGTGGGGTAGCAAGTGCATTGCTGCTTACGATACCCCTTGCATATGTACTCTCCATACCCACCCTTCCTGGAAGACGATACTTGAATATGCTTGTTATCATTCCCTACGTTTTCAATGTTGGGATGATCCCAACCTACCTGTTGGTTACGAATATCGGTTTGATCGACAAGTTGCCGGCTGTCTACATCCCGGTAGCGATCAGCACCTACAACTGTCTGATCATGCGTTCCTTCTTCGAGGGGATTCCCAACGAGCTGAAGGAGTCTGCACGAATTGATGGGGCATCAGAGATTCAAGTTCTCTTGAGAATTATCCTGCCCCTCTCGAAAGCGATCATCATGACCATCGGCTTATTCTACGGGGTGTCCTTCTGGAACAACTTCTTCCATGCAATGCTCTACCTTAACAGTAATTCATTACAGCCCCTTCCTATTCTGCTCAGGAACATACTGATGGCCAGTGGAATGAATGAATATGTGGAGGTAAATGCCTTCGGGGATGCTCCGATCGCCGCCATCAAGGCCGCATCGGTTTTCATGAGTGCCATCCCGATGGTTATTGCCTACCCATTCATCCAGAAATATTTCACCAAGGGAACATTGCTGGGAAGTGTGAAAGGGTAAGACGCTTTCCTGCTCTGCATGATTTTGATTGGATTTGGTAATTCATAAGGAGGATTAGCCATGAAGAAACAGTATTTCGTATGCATCGCACTCATTGCGTTGCTTTCTTTCGTTTCCCTGCCGGTATTCAGTCAGGGAACCAAAGAAGCTGCAGTAGATGGCCCGGTGACCATTGACCTATGGTATGGCGCTGCGGTTACCGAAGCTGGGCCACCCCCAGCCGATTGGGTAGGATTTGACATCATCAAAGAGAAGTTGAACATCGATCTGAAGCTGACAACGCTTCCCTCCAACGAGAGTGACCAGGATGTAAAGATCCAGGCTGCTGCTGCGGCAAACAATCTCCCCGACCTGTTCATGGTTCGCCGCGATGTATTGGCCCGTCTGGTTCCCCAGGGCTTGGTTGCTCCTGTTGATGATCTGTATGAGAAGATGCCCACCCGTACGGCAACGCATTACAACGAGGTAAGTCGTAACCATGCAAAGTTTGGTGGAAAGAGCTATGGACTGGCTGACCCCGGTTCAATCGTCAAGAATGAAGGTTTGCTGATTCGCAAGGATTGGTTGGATAATCTCGGTTTGAGTGTACCAACCACTACTGATGAATTGCTCGATGTGATGCGTGCATTCACCTTCAATGACCCTGATGGCAATGGAAAGAATGACACCTATGGTTATGGTGCTTTCCAGGAAGTCAACAATTATGAAGCATGGCCCGGCCGCCGCTTGCAACCGATCCTCGGTGCATTCGGTGTTGAAGGTACCTGGGACATGACTGCTGACAGCGCTGGCCTGAATGTTCTCAAACCAGAATTCTATGATGCCATGGTATATCTCAAGAAGATGGCCGATGAGGGTATCATTGATCCAAACTGGCTTGCCTACAAGAAGGATGATTTCCGTGCTGCTTGGAAGCAGGGTCGTTTTGGGATCATGAGAGAGCAGAATGCAGCATTTGCTGCCCAGTCCAACTATGCTCCATTCGACAAGAACTTCCCTGACGGTGAGTGGGTGATCATGGAAGCAATTAAAGGGCCGAAGGGGCATGCCTCGATTGGACCTTACACTGCAGGATTCCGCATTTACGCAATCAGTGCAAAAGCGGCTGAAGAAGGAAAGAAGGACAAGATTGCCGAACTGCTCGAGTGGATGGCCTCCGATGAAGGCTACTTCCTGCTTGGCTGGGGCGTCGAGGGTGTGAACTACACCAAGGATGCAAACGGCGTTCCTGTTGCTGATGGCCTCCCCGATCCTGATCTGGCTTTCAGTGGTCCTGTCGGACAGACCGTAACCCAGCTGAGAAACATGGTCTTCTACAATGGTGATATCGAATTGTATGCCCGTTATCCAAAGTACGTTACCGCCACCAGCAAGAAGGAAATGTCTGCCCTTGAGGTACTGCGTGAGATGCAGACCAAACAGTGGACCCCAGCTGTTGGTTCTGACATGCTTCCGATTCCGAATGCTGACCTGAAGCGTTTCTACGAACAGGGATTGAGCGAGTTCATCACTGGAAAGCGTACGCTGAACAGGTCTAACTGGAATACTTGGATTGCTGAGTTCAAGGAACTTGGTGGGCAGGAATGGAATGACAAGGGTGTTGCCTTTGCCAAGGAGAACAACCTGCTGAACGAGTAGGTATGATGAGACCTGGTTCCGGCTGCCGATCATCAGGCAGCCGGAAGATTTGGCACGAACATGAGGAATGAAGCATGATGGACAGGGGTGAGCGCCTTTCGTTGAAACTGGCTGAAAGTGTGGTTTCACGCTACAAACCTTCACAGATGCGATGGCATTATGAGCATGGGCTGGTGATACACAGTTGTCTGCTGGTTGGAGAGGCCTACAACCGAGAAGAGATGTTCCAGTGGGCATACACGATGTATGACCCGATGGTGGCCAATGACGGCCAGATTGTTTCCTACCGATTAGGGGAGTACAACCTTGACCAGATTAACGCTGGAAGAAATCTTTTCGCTCTGTATGATAAGACAAAGGAGAGACGTTTTCTCCTGGCTGCCCAGCTGCTGAAAAATCAGCTCAACTCCCACCCCAGGACCCTTTCAGGAGTATTCTGGCATAAGGAAATCTATCCTTGGCAGATCTGGCTGGACGGGGTCTACATGCAAGGTCCCTTCAATGCCCAGTTCTGCAAGGTAAGTGGTGATAGTGCAGGGTTTGACGATACGGTGGAGCAGGTGATCATGGTCTATCGTACGCTTAGGGACCCGAAGACGGGCTTGCTGTATCATGCCTATGATGAGTCTCGGGGACAGAGATGGGCTGACGCAGAAACCGGTCTTTCTCCCCATTTCTGGGGGAGGGCGATTGGGTGGTACTGTATGGCCATCCTTGATATCCTCGACTTCCTTCCTGAGTCGCATCCCAAGCGTGGGGAACTGGGACGTATTCTTACCCAGGTTCTTGATTCGTTGCTTTCCTATCAAAGTAAGAGCGGCATGTGGTTCCAGGTGGTGGATAGGCAAGATGAGAAAGACAACTATCTTGAAACCTCATGTTCAAGCATGTTTGCCTACAGTCTTCTGAAAGCATTGCGGGTTGGTATTACCAATAATGAGCTCTATCGAAAGCAGGCAATGCTTGCCATTGGGGACATCAAAGAAAGATATCTAAGAGAGGATGGGAAAGGATGTCTCCATCTAGGAGGAATCTGTTCTGTTGCTGGATTAGGCGGAAATCCCTATCGTGATGGTTCATTTCACTACTATGTATGTGAGCCAGTGGTGGAGGATGATTTCAAAGGGGTGGGTTCCTTTATCCTTGCTTGCTTGGAAGCTGAGCAATCTACCTAGCCAAAGTAGTGTGCTTGTCTTCAATTCCCCGGTGATTGAACCGGGGTTTTTGCGTTCAGTCAAGAATTTCTATGAGTATCGAGGTATAGACAACTGTTTCTTAATCAATGGTTTGCCTTGATTCAATACTTCTAGGATGCGGTTTCTTTGTTTGACAACGGTACAAGGTGAATGTAGAATGAGTTTACACAGTTTTTTGTGCATGATCACAAAAATAGGAGAAGACAGTATGAAAAAATTGGCTGTAGTGCTTTGTATCTTCCTGATGCTTGGCTCGTTTGCATTTGCTCAAGGAAGCGATGAAGGTGGGGCAAAGAAGAGTAATCTTCGTGTTGGAATGGTCACTGATGCTGGTACGATTGATGATAAATCCTTCAATCAGGGAACTTGGGAAGGTATCTTGAAGGCAAGCAAAGACTATGCGCTTGATGTCAAATATCTCAAGCCCGCAGGGACCACTGAGGCTGACTACCTGAAGGAAATCGGTAACTTGGTTGATGCTGGCTATAACTTTATTGTATGCCCAGGATTCAAGTTCGAGACCGCACTGTTTGAGGCTCAGGATAAGTACCCCAATGTAAAGTTCGTCATCCTCGATGGAGAACCCCACAGTGCTGATTACTCTGAGTACCGCATTGAGCCAAATGTGGTTGCAGTCTACTATGCTGAGCATGAATCCGGCTTCCTTGCTGGGCTTGCAGCTGCTTTGCAACTTAAGGAAGGCGATTTTGGGTTTGTCGGCGGTATGGAAATTCCAGCTGTACAGAAGTTCAATTGGGGCTTCCAGCAGGGTGTTGCTTTTGCCAATGAAAACTACGGCACCAAGATTGTGATGAAACAAGAGAACAACCTGTATCAGGGGTCTTTTGACAACATCAGCGCTGGGCAGCAGATTGCAGCATCCATGTACGACCGTGGTGTAGATGTCATCTTTGCAGCAGCCGGTGGTGTTGGTGTTGGTGTTATCAACGAAGCAAAGAACCGTGCTTCCAGTGGACAGGATGTGTGGGTGATCGGAGTTGATGTAGACCAGTACCCAGAGGGTGTGCTTCCTAACGGCAAGTCCATCATCCTCACCAGTGCCATGAAATACCTCGACCGTGCTTCCTATGACATGATTGTTGCTGAGCTCAATGGAACCTTCCCTGCTGGTGAGGTACTTACCTTTACTGCAGCAAATGAAGGTGTAGGTATTCCAGCTGAGAACCCGAATCTCGACAAGGCTGTCACCGATGAAGTTGCCAAGGTCTCTGCAATGATGAGTAGTGGTGAGCTCAAGGTGCGGGCTTCCGGCGATGGTTTGTTCAAGTAAACATTCCGATTAATTCGCGCGCAAGGGCCACCCTATAGGTGGCCCTTCTGTGCAACTCATAGCTATGATTTGTTCACACAGGGAGCCCACTGATGAGCCACGTTATTGAGATGTTGAACATACGCAAGGAGTTTCCAGGAATCGTTGCAAACGATGACATCACCTTGCAAGTGGAACAGGGAGAAATTCATGCCATTCTCGGTGAGAATGGAGCAGGGAAGTCTACCCTTATGAGTATCCTTTTCGGTTTATATCATGCCGACAAGGGACAGATAAAAGTCAAGGGGAAAGAGGTCAGGATCAATAATCCAAACGATGCCAATGAGCTTGGCATCGGAATGGTGCATCAGCACTTCCAACTTGTACAGAATTTTACCGTTACTGAAAATATCATTCTCGGAAAAGAGGGAGGCTTCATCCTTGATCGCAGAACTGCATCCAAGAAGATCAAGGACCTCTCAGAAAAATATGGATTGAACATAGATCCAAACATGGTCATCGAGGATATCACTGTCGGGATGCAGCAACGCGTAGAGATCCTGAAAATGCTCTATCGAAATGCTGAGATACTGATTTTTGATGAACCGACGGCAGTGCTTACCCCTCAGGAGATTGAAGACCTCATGGATATCATGCGAAGCTTGGTTGCCGAGGGGAAATCAGTTATCCTGATCACCCATAAACTGAATGAGATCAAGGCTGTTGCCGACCGATGTACGATTATCCGCCGGGGGAAACTCATCGGGGTGGTGAATGTACAGGAAACCACAACAGCCAAAATGGCATCAATGATGGTGGGAAGGCCTGTTAGTTTCAAAGTTGACAAGAAACCTGCCCAGGTGGGTCGGGTAATCCTGGATATTCATGATCTGAAGGTCATGAGCAGTAAGAAGATACTTGGGGTCAAGGATTTTTCCCTTTCTGTGAAAGCCGGTGAAATTGTCGGTATTGCCGGTGTTGACGGCAATGGTCAGACCGAGCTTATTGAGGCGATAACCGGATTGAGGGCGGTTGAAAGTGGTTCGATCATTCTTGACGGAAATGACATCACCAATGCTGATATTCGCAGGCGCAATGAGATCGGCCTTGGGCATATTCCAGAGGATAGGCAGAAACGAGGGCTGGTGATGAGTTCTTCGGTGTTCAATAATGTTGCCATCAAGGAGTACTACCACAGTCCTTTCAGCAAGAAAGGTATTCTTGAAGCTGACTACTTGCGGGAGTATGCCCAAAAAGTGGTTGTGCAGTTTGATGTCCGCAGTGGTGAAGGCATTTACTCCCTTGCAGGGAAGCTCTCTGGAGGCAATCAGCAAAAATTGATAGTCGGCCGTGAAGTTGTTGCCGATCCCGAGCTGCTGATAGCGGTCCAACCGACTCGTGGCCTGGACGTTGGTGCAATCGAATATATTCACTCCCAACTGGTAGCACACAGAGACAAGGGCCATGCAGTACTGCTGGTTTCCTTTGAGTTGGATGAAATCTTCAACCTTTCTGATAGGATTGCTGTCATGAATAGTGGAGAGTTGATTGATATCGTGAAGACCTCAGAGACGAATGAGGATGAGGTCGGTTTGATGATGGCCGGCGTTAAGCGGAAGGAAGGTGAACAATGAGATCATTGAAAAAACGAGAACTGCAAAGCAATGCCTTCCTCGTAGCAGTCAGCGCAGTGGTCCTGGGCCTCATCGCCGGTGCCATTCTCATGGCTTCAATCGGAAGCAATCCCTTTACCGGATTTTGGTACTTGTTCCGCGGAAGTCTGATGAATATCGAGAGAATTGGAAACACCTTGGCAACAGCAACTACCTTGATGCTGGTAGGTCTTTCTGTTGCTTTTGCTTTCAAGACAGGATTATTCAACATTGGGGCAAGTGGACAGATGTTGGTCGGGGGTCTGTGTGCAACAATTGTTGCCCATAAGGTGTTCCTTCCCCGTCCACTCTTCCTGGCTGTATTGATCGGAGCGGCCTTGGCTGGGGGAGCACTCTGGGGAGTTATTCCCGGATTCCTCAAAGCCAAGTTCAACGTGCATGAAGTTGTTGCAACCATTATGATGAACTGGATCGCCTACTGGTCGGTCTATTACTTTGTTCCTGCCTATCTCAAGGGCCCCTCCTTGGAGACAGAGAGCGCCAGTATTGCAGTTTCCCAATCCCTCAGAACCGACTGGTTGACCAACCTATTCAACGGATCGTACATGAACCTTGGGTTTTTCATTGCAATCATTGCAGTGATTCTGATCAAGTTCATCCTGGACAAGACAACACTGGGGTTCAGTCTGAAAGCGGTTGGTGCCAACCGTTTCTGTGCTGAGTATGCAGGGATAAAGGTGAACCAAAATGTGGTCATCTCCATGATGATCGCAGGTGGTCTGGCAGGTCTGGCGGGACTTTCCTTCTACACAGGGTATTCAAGAAATATGCAGATTGGAGTCATGCCTTCCCAAGGTTTTGATGGAATAGCAGTCGCGCTTTTGGGAGCAAGCAATCCACTGGGAGTCTTTTTCAGTGCACTGTTCTTTGGAATCTTGCAATCTGGGAAAGGGTTCATGAATGCCATGACCAGCGTCCCACCCGAGATTGCCGATACCATCATTGCCGTAATCATCTACTTTACGGCAACCAGCGTATTGTTCAAGCGTTTCTGGGATGCTGTATTTAAAAGACGAAACAACAGGGTCAATCCCCAAGAGGAACCTGTGGTAACGACACCGGAGAGGGAGGACAAGTAATATGTGGGATACCTTGGTAAGTATTTTTCCGTATGCAATCGCCTATACGATTCCCATGTTGATGACCTCCCTCGGGGGTTTGTACAGCGAACGAAGTGGTGTCACCAATCTTGGGCTGGAAGGCTTGATGTTGGTTGGATACTTTGCGAGTGCCATCACGATCAAGATGAGTGAAGCAACCTTGGGCGTCAATGCACTCCCCCTTGGACTGCTTGTCGGTGTTGCCGCTGGTGCAATCTTCAGTCTTCTCCATGCGTTTGCCTCGATCAACCTGAAGGCTGACCAAGTAATCAGTGGAACAGCAATCAATATGTTGGCAGCAGCCCTCACGGTATATCTTGCCAGAACCATCAGTGGGAGCGGAAACGTCCGTATCATGATGGGTATCGTTCGTGAGAATGTCCCGTTCCTTTCCAAGATACCGATCATCGGACCACTCTTCTTCAGCCAGTCCTACTGGACCACATGGGTCTGTCTGGTCATCTGGGGACTTTCGTGGATCCTGTTGTACAAGACCAGCTTTGGCCTTCGTCTCCGTGCTTGTGGAGAGCACCCCTCGGCAGTTGCCTCAGCTGGAATCAATGTACATAAGATGCGCTACTTCGGTGTTGTCATGAGTGGTGCTCTTGCAGGATTGGGAGGGTCGGTCATCTTGATAACCTACTCAGGTGAATTCAATGGTACGGTTGCCGGTCTCGGCTTTCTCTCTATTGCTGCCTTGATCTTTGGACAGTGGAAACCATTGGGTATTCTTGGAGCAACATTCTTTTTTGGAATTGCAACAACAATTGCCAATGTCAGCCAGGTCATTCCTTCCTTGCAGGTGATTCCTCCTGTCTTCTTCAAGATTTTCCCGTATGTAGCCACCTTGTTGGCTTTGGTGCTATTCTCGAAAAATTCCGCTGCTCCGAAGGCAAGTGGAGAACCGTTCTGATAGTCTCAGGAGGACTGTATGGATACTTTAATGGATAAAATGCAGGAAGCTGCAATGTATATCACCTCTCGTATCGGGGAAGAACCCGTTTCGATTGGCATGGTATTGGGGAGTGGGCTTGGGGGATTGGCTGATGAGCTGGAGGATGCTGTTGCCATCTCCTATAAGGATATTCCCCATTTTCCAGTCTCTACCGTGTATGGTCATAAAGGTCGCTTGGTGGCTGGTACGCTGGAAGGTAAGCGCGTGTTATGCATGCAGGGCCGTTTTCACTACTATGAAGGGTATGGTATGGACCAGGTGGTATTCCCCATCCAGGTGATGCATGCCCTCGGTATTGAACAGCTCTTGGTGACCAATGCCGCCGGTGGAGTGAATGAGTCCTACAAGCCGGGTGATTTGATGCTGATCAGTGACCACATCAAATTGATTGCCGACAGTCCTATGCGTGGACCCAACTATGAGAGTCTTGGGGAACGATTCTTTGATATGACCAATGCCTATGACAAGCAGTTGTGTGCCGTGGCAAGGGAGGAAGCGAAAAAACAAGCTATTTCCTTGCAGGAAGGGGTCTATATGTTCTTTGCCGGGCCATCGTATGAGACTCCTGCAGAGATCCGTGCAGCAAGGACGCTCGGGGCTGATGCAGTGGGAATGTCCACGGTACCTGAAGCAATTGCCGCAAGCCATATGCGTATGAAGGTGCTGGGGATCAGTTGCATCACCAATATGGCATCAGGAATCCTGGACCAGCCGCTGAGTCATACCGAGGTCATGGAGACAGGAGACCAGGTGAAGGAAGCCTTTACTTCCTTGGTTCGCAGTGTAACAAAGGTCTGGCCTGTATGAAGATCCGGACACTGATAGAGCAATTGGGTCTGGAACCTCTGCCAGGGGAGGGTGGATTCTTCAAGCGGGTTCATTCTTTCAGGGAGGAAGACCGTTTGCTTGGCAGTGTCATCTACTATCTGGTCACCGAAGAAAGTTACTCCTCGCTCCACTATCTCTCCACTGATGAGGTATGGTTTTTTCTCGAGGGTGATCCCTTGGAGCAGCTGGTACTCAACAGTGATGGTAGTCATGAACTACGTCTGTTGGGACCTGCTAGCAAGGGACACCCGCCTCTGTCCATAATACAGGGAGGGTGTTGGCAGGGGACGAAACCCCAAGGAAGCCAAGGTTGGGCTTTATGTGCCACGACCATGTGTCCTTCCTATGACCAGAGTATTTACAAGCAAGGTACTGCAGAACTGGAGGGTGAATATCCACAGTGCCCTGATATAAGAAGATTCTTAGCGAAGGAGGAGTGATGCGCAGTATTCTAGTAAGCGGGGGAACCAGTACCTTGGGCAGGGCAATCTGTGAACGATTTGTCAAAGCAGGGGAGCGGGTATACTGCGGTTATGCATCAAGCAGGAAAACCGCCTATGAATTGGCAGCTTCCTGTGGCTCCTCCTTGATCCCTCTCCATCTCGATATCCAGGATGCAGGAAGTATTGCTTCATCACTTAAGGAACTGGAAGGTCTGGATGTCTTGGTGAACA
>JAIMZO010000033.1 GCA_020054965.1 Spirochaeta sp.
ATGGCGTAAGCAATGAGAATATCACTCATATTGCAAAACAGATCTGTCAGTAGATCCTAGCGGCAGAGGTCTTTCAGTCCTTCCCAGATCATGACCATCGCCATCGTATCCAATTCGCAGTACTTCAGAAGGGCCTTCTGTATTTCGCTGCGTTCATAGTCTGACATCTCCTCGAACTGCATCCTTGCATATGCGGTGAGAGCGGCACCCCCTTCCCTGAGTTCATCATCACTGCTCAGAATTTCAAGATCCTTCTCAGAGACATCCTGGAACATCCTTGGCAGCAGCTTGTAGGGGTCGGTTGCCTTTCCATCCTTGATCTTGACCCATTGCCAGTCCTTGAAGTTTGTACTTCTGATCCCCCCCTTTGCCCCATAGATTGGCTTTGAGTATTTCTCTTGCAACAACGTTGAACTGTTCAGTATTGCCGGGAGTACCTGCTTGATGGAATTGGACCCCTTTGTGGCCGGATCATAGTAGTAACGTTTCACAACTTCCCACAGGTCAACCATGTCTCTTTCTCCGCTCCATTGCTCAGGGGACTTGCCTGTCGCATGGGTGATGGTCTTGATGAAGCTCAGGAGTTGCGCTCTGTCAGGGATGGATCCTGTATCAGAGGTGAGTTGCTGATAGATCAGGTTGAGGAAGGTATTCTCATGATTGGAGTAGCGGAAAACACTTCCCTGGTCATGGTCCAACTGTCCTTTCAGTGCCCGTATGAATCCGTAATTGGGGAATACCCCTCTCTCTGTGTTCAGATACTCTCCAGCGTGTTCAACCGTACCGTCCTCATGGACGATATGATGGGAGAACTGAAAGGCCACTCCCTCATAGGGGTGGAGACCTGCATGGAAGGGGATGGCAACCATGGTAGTCTCGAAGTCGATGAAGTGAAGGGGGAAGACCCAGCTCTCCATCTCACTTTTTAGGTTCTCTCGGTCAAGCCAAGGAGAATCGTCTCTTGCCTTGTATTTCTGAACCTGCAGCCATTGCCGTTCACTCGCCGAGATCCCTGGTCTTGTATCGGGTTTTGGATGAATATCACCCTCACTGATGTCATCCATCTTGATGATGCCATTTTCGATCAGCTTGTCCTTTCCCCTGAAGTTCCAGACATCCAAGACAGTCTGGCATGCAAGATCTTCATCGCTCCATCCAAGAACCTCTTTCCAACACTCTTCCTTCCCGCTCTTGAGCCCCGATTGTGTATTTTCATCGGTTGTGTGGAACTCACATGCGGCGCATTTCGAGGCAATCGGAGATGAAATTTTTGTATCGGTACTATAGGAATCTGCCAGGAACTCGACATATTGGGAGAACTGCAGGGAGGTGTTGTTGACCTCATGCTGACTCTGATGGATTCTCTCGCATTCAGCGTCCACAGGTACGGTGCAGAGAATCGGGGGTGTGAGGTCATCCCGGGTAAGGGTATCTGCAATGGTGACACCCTTTCGGCCTGTATCATCTTTGACGAGCCGGAACTTCTGGTTCAATCCATCGGTTGGGCAAACAGCGGATTTGTCAGCCATCATAAGATATGCTGATACCTTATAGTGTGGGAAAGCTAGGGAAAGCACATACTTCTGGAAGGCAACATCATAGAGATACGGCTTCCATGTTGCCCTGATCGATCCGTCTCGGTTGGTGAAAGGGTGTGGTTCCCGTGGATCGAACGATTTGGCTTTCACCTCATAGAGCCTGATTTGCTTGCCCTCCTTGACCAGGATATCGGCGCGTATAAAGAGGTTCCCGGTTGCAATGGCTGCTTCATAGAGTATGACACTGTCAGCTTGTAGCAGCTCATTGGTTTCCTTGAGCGCTTGCCCATGGTCAAGACTCTTGACCTCATGACCACCTGGGAAATAGCATTTTGCGAGCTCGCCCACCTGGAATCCCCCATCTGCCAGGGCAAGCAGGAAGCTGTCATCAAGGTCCTGGTTCGCATAGCACTCTTTCCCTGTGTAGAAGAGCTTTGTCGGGCATTCAGTTGCCAGCTTGAATCGGGATTTTGTCAGATACCTTTCTCTCTCCATTCTCTTCCTCTCCAAATGATAGTCACTGCATAGTATACAGCAGTCGAGTCAACGATACACAAAATCATTTGGTATGGATGAACAGGTTACTTGGACGTAAATATTGACAAGACGGCGGTTCTGGCTCACGCTCTTGCTGAATACACCGGATAAAGGAGAACGGTTCCTCATGGCTACTATCAACAATAAGAAAAACAACATACCCCGTAGGCATCTCCTCAGTGGGTCACAGGCGCGCCAAGTCCTGAACGAACTGGCAGAGAAGGATGCAACTATTGCCAGAGAAATTGAGAGACTCTCTTCATTGATTTTCTGTGACGTGTCGGTGGAGCAGGTTGCCTCTTCAGTATTCCTGGCACTTGATGGTATCGACATTGAAGAGTGTTGGAATGCATCGGGTAAGCAACGGGGAGGGGGCTATCGCGATGAGTTTGATGTTGCTGATGAAATGATTATGGAAGCATTGTTCCCATTCAAACATGAAATCGATGTGTTTTACCAAGCAGGAGAATATGCTGCAGAACAGGAATACCTGCATGGGGTGCTTTTAGGGATCTATCAGTTAATGGAGGATTCAACTTCCGATTTCTTTGAGAATTATATGGAGGACTATCCCGACGAGCTTAAGCAGGAGTTCATTGATAAGTGGAAGAATCGGCATCCAAATGATGCCGATGGCTTGCAGAAGCTCAATACCTTCATTGAGAAACATTGCCCTGATTGGATTACAGAAGGTGCTGAGCTATGAGAGTAGTGTTTGGTTTTTCTTGCTAGTGACCATAAATAGAAAAATTCGCCATATAAGACAAATTATCAATTTTTTATAAAAAGTACGCCATAGCGAACAAATATACATAGTTATAAGGAAAAGTTCTCTAGGGAAGACACACAGCCAGGAGGAATCAGATGGAGAGAACCTACCACTCTCGAATGAGAAAGTCCTCCAGATGCATAATCTGAATCCCGTTTTCATTCCCTTCCGCTAAGTCATCAAACGTTACAACCCACTTGGGGTAGTGATCCTTTATTTCCATAAGGTTGCCAATCTCTCTGTTTGATGTCTCCGAAAGATTTCTGCAGACTTGGATATAGAGCCTCTCTTCTTGCTTTTCAGCGATAAAATCAATTTCCTTGGTACCATTCTTTCCAATGTAAACAGTAAAACCTCGCCGTCTGAGCTCTAGATAGACGATATTCTCCATCATGGAAGCAAGGGATGTAGCGTTATATCCCATCAGACAGTACTTGAGAGAAGAGTCTGCAAGGTAAAATTTTTCTTGGGTTTTCAAAACCATTTTTCCCTGTAAGTCATATCGTTTGCACCGATAAATAATGAAAGCCTTTTCCAACCAGTCCAGATAATCATAGATGCTCTCCACACTCAGTTTCCGTCCTTCATTCTTAAGGAACCTAATAATTGCGTGAGCAGAAAATGTTTTTCCTACATTTTCAAGCACGTAGAGGACTGTACGATTGAAAAGGTCTTGGTTTTTAATCTGATGACGACGAGCAATATCATTCGCTACAACCGAATTGTAGATCCCTTCCACAATCTGATAGATTGTTTCTTGGGAGAAATCTGATAGTGCGGTAACAGGAAAACCGCCGCCCTTGATGTATGCAACCAGCAATTCTCTCGGGGTGAGTGTGCTCATCGATTTGAAACGGAGATACTCTCGGAAAGACAAGGTATATACAGGGATTTCAATATACCTCCCAGAGAGATAGGAAGAAATTTCCGAAGACATCAACCTGGAATTTGATCCAGTTATATAAATATCTACTGGATATTTCTCAAATATATCGTTGACTGCCTTCTCCCAACCTTCGATCTCTTGGACTTCATCTAGCAAGAGATACCTCGTTTTCTCTGCATGTATCTGATGTATCAATTCTTTATACATATGTACTGCGGTGAAACCTTCATCAATTTCCATCTGTGTATACCGTCGATACACAATGGAATCATGAGGAACGTTTTTTTGTATCAATAATTTGCTGAACATTGAAAATATAGTAGATTTTCCAGATCGTCTGATACCTGCTAGAATCTTTACTACAGGTACGTTGATATAAGATTCCAAGGTAGACAAGTACGTTGGCCGGGGTACAATAGTATCTTTCATATACCTATTATACTCTACAATTATCTAAGAATCCATAGTTTTTATCGAATATAGATAAAAACTATCATAAAATACAAAGTTTTTACTAAATATAAATAAAAAGTATTATAGTTGTATTAGTGTTACCACACGTATCTCCCAAAGATTGTAAATCCTTGGGAGACACCATCCTCCTTACCTACCTTTCCTCTCCTTGAAATCCTTCTTGATCTTCTTGTTCCAATCTCTAGGAACTGCCGATTCACAACGATAGTGGGAGACTGTCTCACTCATTACCTCGAAGTTCAATTGTATGCCTTCAGTATCGGCAATGAAATCCTGTGCGCGGTCTGGGGGAATGCCTACGTCTTCGGCCGCTGTCTCAGCATCGATGTTTGCCCCGAGGTAGATGAACTCCCACCCAAAGCTCTCCCGCTCTCTCTTGATCATCTCTCGAATCTTTTCCCTGGTATATTCCCTGCTTGCGTTCTCCATTCCATCGGTAATGATAAGGAAGATCACACGCTCTGCCTGGTATGCCGGAGCTGTTGTCCTCTGAACCTGCACAATCTTGGAAATTGTTCTCCCAATGGCGTCATACAATGCGGTAGAGCCGCCAACAAAGTACTCCTTCGCTGTTATTGCGCTCACTGCCGCGACAGGAATGCGGTCATGGAGCAGTTCATAGTTGTTGTCAAACAGCACGGTCGTGATATTGCACGGGCTCTTCAGAGCCTGCTGTTCGGCTAACATGGCATTGAAACCTCCAATCGTGTCACGTTCCAGTCCATGCATTGAACCACTGCGGTCAAGAATACAAACAAATTCAGTCAATCCCTTTTTCATATACATCCTCCAATACTGATCTATACGTATTGATAGCCTGAAAAAGGGAAAGGATGGTCGCCCGGAAAGCGACAATTACTGGGAGCCAAGCAGTGGTTGGTCGTAGGAGAAGAGTACTTCGTTGATCTCAAGGATCTTGTAGTGCTTATGCACGATAAAATACTCGATGATGACATCGAAAATACTACTGTGAGAAAGTGCATAGCCCGCTTTTTCCAGAAGTTTGTCAGCCTCATCAAGCGTAAGTTCCAATGCTATTGCCAAGGCTATTACCGTACGTTTGCTGGGTACGTAGCCACCCCCCTTTCGAATCTTGGAGAAGAGTTTTCGGTCGAGGTTTGCCTTCTTGTAGACCTCAACCTCTGTTTTTCCTTTACTCTGTATCAGGGTTCTCAGGGAGTCGGAGAAGGGTTCATCGAGATTGGAGAGAGCGTGCTCAAGATTTGGTTCATGGAGGGAAGATCGGCTCTCTTCCAATTCCATCGCTTCGATGGTAAGCAGCTCACGGACTTCATTGTGTTTCCTGAGGTAATGCTCGTCGATATAGTGTTCAATAGAGGTATGAAGCTTTGTCCCCGCAAGGAGAGACTCCTTGTCGAACAGTACCAGGAAAACAGTGATCTCATGTTCTGCAAGAAAGTCTTCAATGGTAGACCTTGCAACCTCTATTGCCTCTTGTTTCGGGTAGCCGAAGATACCGCTGCTGATGAGGGGAAAGGCAATTGATGAACAGTGGTGTCCTACTGCGAGGAGGAGACTGTTATGGTAGCACTGCTGAAGCAGCTCCCTCTCTCCGCTTTTCCCGTCATGATAAACCGGGCCTGCAGTGTGAATGACAAATCGGGCAGGAAGGGCAAACCCTGGGGTGATGACAGCCTCCCCGGTCTTGATCGGGGAGAGCGGGGAACACGCTTCCGTCATCTCGTGAATGCCTGCTGCCTTGAAGATTGCTCCACATACTCCACCACCCATCAGCAACGCAGTATTGGCAGCATTGACGATGGCATCGGTTTTCATCTTGGTTATATCATTTCGTACGAGAAAGAATGGCATGGTGCTACTCCTTGCTATTCAGAGTACCACGGATTTCAAGAAGTACGAAATGTGTTGTTTTCGTCAAGGTGAGGAGCATCGTCTATGCAGAGAGAGATGCCAAGCATATACTCAGCCATTTCATTGATAATACGTTCTCTGTACCAGAAATTCATAACAAATACAGCTTGTGCTCAATGAAGATATCCACCAGATCAGCATCAAACTGGGTTCCTGCATTGATCTTGAGCGCTTCCAATGCAAGTTCTCTAGGAAGGGCAGAGCGGTTGTCTGGATAGCCTCGGCCATCGGGGACTGAAGAAGATCAAGGAGGATTTCAAGGCGTCTTATGAAAGCTAAAGGCATAGCATGCACCCCTAAGAGTATGGTATCTTGGTAACTGGATGCCATCTGGAAAGGAGGGGTCACTCTACATGGATATGCTTCGTTGCGTCGTCGAGCGCATCACCTTCCAGAATGAAGAAAATGGCTACACGGTCCTCAAGTGCAAGGCAAAGGGACATCATGAACTGGTGACCGTCGTTGGACCCATGCCTTCTGTGGTAGTGGGATCGGTGCTCAGCCTGCAAGGATACTGGAAGAATGACGGCAAATACGGTCCGCAGTTCACCGTTGAATCCTCCGAAGAAACACTTCCCGCCACAGTCTATGGTATCGAGAAGTATCTGGGCTCCGGTTTGATCAAAGGTATCGGCCCTATCTTTGCCAAGAAGATCGTCAATACATTCGGCACAGATACACTCGAGGTCATCGAATCGGATGTCGATAGGTTGCTTGAAATACGCGGCATCGGCAAGGTCCGCGTCGAACGCGTGAGAAAAAGTTGGCAGGAGCAGAAGGAGATCAAGAACATCATGCTCTTTCTGCAAAGCTATGGGGTGACCACTAGCCATGCGACAAAGATATTCAAGACGTATGGATCGGACAGCATTGCTATCGTCAAGGAAAACCCATACAAGCTCGTCGACGATATCTGGGGCATCGGGTTCAAGACCGCCGATACCATCGCTCAAAAACTGGGAGTGGCAAAAGATGCCGCCGTCAGATTGCGTTCCGGCCTGCTGTATACACTCAACAAGCTATCGGAGGACGGTCATTGCTTTGCTGTGTCGGAGCAACTGTTCAAGGCTGCCATTGATTTGCTTGAATCTCAAGACGAAAAACTGCAACAGGTGTTAAACCAGATGGCACATGCCGAGGATGTGATCATCGAGGATGAGGCCATCTACCTACCGTCCTTTTACTTCTCAGAGATTGGTGTTGCCAAGAAGATACGCACACTGATTGAAACGAATGGGAAAAATCATATCGAAAGTACTAGCGTGATCGAGCGTATGAATAGGCCGAAACCCAACGGTATCACGTATGATGAAGTCCAGCTCGAAGCCATCAGAACAGCGGTGATGAGTAAGTTCATGGTCCTCACCGGTGGACCAGGGACCGGAAAGACGACGACCACGCTCGGCATCATCCAAGCTTTCCAGGCTTCCGGACTTCGGGTATTGTGCGCTGCCCCCACCGGGAGGGCTGCCAAGAGAATGAGCGAGGCGACCGGAATGGAAGCCAAGACCATCCACCGTCTGCTTGAGTTCAAGCCGCCGCAAGGGTATCAACGGAATGCAGATAATCCACTCGAAGGTGATGTACTCATACTCGACGAGTGTTCGATGATCGACATCATCCTCATGCACAACCTGCTCAAGGCGGTACCTGACGACATGACGGTGATCATGGTCGGTGATACCGACCAGCTGCCCTCGGTAGGTGCGGGTTATGTCCTGAACGACATCATTGCATCGGAAGTTGTGTCGGTGGTGAGACTCAGGCGCATCTTCCGCCAAGCACAAGGCAGTCGCATCATCATGAACGCCCATCGTATCAACCAAGGTAAGGGTATCGATATTACCAACGGTAAAACATCTGATTTCTTCTTCATCGAAAGCACTACACCTGAGAGTGCAGTAAAGCAGATTATCGACTTGGTGGAAACACGTCTCCCGGAATACTACCAAGCCGATCCGATTCGGGACATCCAGGTGCTCACTCCCATGCAACGAGGCTTGGTTGGAGCAGTAAATCTGAACAGGATGCTGCAGGAACGGTTAAATCCTACCAGCGAGCCGATGGGCAAACCAAGCCTCAGTAGAGCTGGCATGGAGTATCGGCTCCACGACAAGGTGATGCAAATCAAGAACGACTACGACAAGGATGTCTTCAACGGCGATATCGGTACTATCACGGATGTCAATATCGAGGATCAGCAACTCACGATCACATTCGATGGTCGTGACATAGTCTATGAAAAATCGGATCTTGATGAAGTCGTGTTGGCCTACGCCACCACCATCCATAAGTCACAGGGTTCTGAATATCCCATTGTGGTCCTGCCGTTCATGATGACCCACTTCGTGATGCTCCAGCGCAACCTGCTGTACACTGCGGCAACCCGAGCGAAAAGAGTTCTCGTACTGGTCGGCGAGAGAAAGGCTATCGGCTACGCAATTAGAAACCAAAAACCGAACGAGCGGAACACCCGGTTGCACGTCAGACTGAAAAACAATACCGAGAAATAGCAACTTTGGTTTATGTTTTATGAGATATCCATATTCTGTGTTTCGTGTTACAAGCAAACTGTCGGCAGGGGTTTCGCTACTATCTGATCAGGAACATCTTTCATCATATCGAGACAGGAATCACCCGATATCGCTCTTTTGTTTTTGTTGTGGCGCTATGGATACCATTGGAAAAGCATTGCTTCACCGGATCATTACCGACCGGTCGTTCGCCGAGTATATCACACAGAGAATCGCTATCGGGGATTTTGACAATAAGGCGGCGAACCGTATCGACGAAGTGTTCATGGATTTGATTTGTCAAGGGAGGCCGTTATCCTATGAAGTTCTGACCACCCATTTTCATGGAGATCGGACAATAACACTAGAGATACTGAATCACCATGGCAATAAAGGGTGAAGAGACCAAGGGAGCCCCCACATCACAAACTCTCTATGCAGGAAGTTATCTGAATTCAACCGAGGGTAGCCAAAGTGATGCGATTCCGCCCTTCAATCTTGCTTTGATACATCAGCTGATCCGCCATCTGGATGATATGCTCCTTTGACGCGGCCTTTTCGATGAACACAGCTCCGATGGAGACAGTTACCTGTATCCCCGAGCCTTCGCGTTGTACAGCGGAAGACTCAACCAGCATCCGTATTCTTTCGACGATCTGCTGCAATTGCTTGAAGCCCACCGGCGAGAATACCACAAGGAATTCTTCTCCTCCCCAACGACCAACCAGATCGCTCGAACGTACCGCATTCACTAGGCTCTTTACGGTCATTTGGATAGCCAGATCACCCACATCATGCCCATAGGTATCGTTCACTGCCTTAAAATGGTCGATATCAACCAAGGCTACGCCAAAGGGTGTATTGAATTCCTCCAATTCAGTCAACTTGCTTGAAAGAATGGATTCGGTATGTCGCCTGTTCGCGAGTCCGGTCAACTGATCGGTCATGGCAAGGACCTTAAGGTCTTCTATTTCTCTCATCAGTAGCGTCGGTGGTTTTTCATCGGAAAACAATTCAATGGCGCCGATGAGCAGATCCCGATCATACAGTGGATATGTTCTGATCAGCACAGGGACCCGGTGTCCTTGTTTGTGGTGAAGATACACTGTCGCCTCACGAGGCTTACCATCTCCCAAGGTCTTGTGCAAGGGACAACCTTGTCGACACAGATGGGTACCTTTATCATCGACATGATTGAGGATGTTATCGTAACAATACTTATCGAGAACTTCAGCGGCCGTAAATCCGGTAATTTGTTCCGCATGGTTGTTCCAGAAGGTGATCTTCCGGTCGGTATCCACGAAGTACACCCCTTCCTTCACATACTTCAAGATCTCTTGGTAGATCAAAGTCTTTTCCATTATACATGAGCTCCACATTGATTTTCAGTAGTTAGCTGGTATATACAGTCACTGATGTCAACTTAAACCATAACAATCAGTATAGAACTGCCAACGTTTCTCTGCAAGGTTGATCTATTTGATTGGCTTGGTCCACTGTCTCGAATATGATTTCTTCCAATCATTCCTCAAATGATTTTTGCCTGTCTGTTTGAGATATGTGGTTTAATGAAAGGAAGACCAAGGGAGAGGAT
>JAIMZO010000034.1 GCA_020054965.1 Spirochaeta sp.
GCAGAAAAGACAGGGGTGAGCTATGAATAATATCGCACAAGTCCGTTTAGGTTTGGTTTCTGTGAGCCGTAATTGTTTTCCCAAAGCATTGAGTGAACGGCGACGGAAAGCAGTAAAGGAAGCCTACCAGGATCCACTCTATGAATGCCCTGTTACCGTTGAGAATGAGAAAGATATGCGCATCGCCCTGGAGGATGTGACAAAGCACGAGGTCAATGCGCTGGTGGTGTTCCTAGGCAACTTTGGTCCGGAAACCGCCGAAACCCTGCTTGCAAAATATTTTGATGGTCCGGTGATGTATGTTGCAGCAGCGGAAGGCGATGGGGATCTCCATGATGGAAGAGGGGATGCCTTTTGTGGAATGCTGAACTGTTCCTACAACTTGGCTCTTCGCTCACTACGAGCACATATCCCAGAGTATCCGATTGGCAGTGCTCGGGAAGTTGCCACCATGATCGAGGAGTTCATCCCTGTTGCGAAAGCTGTTTTATCCCTGAGAGAACTGAAAATCATCACCTTTGGGCCAAGACCGCAGGACTTCATGGCGTGTAATGCCCCCATCCAGGGATTGTTTGATCTCGGAGTGGAGATTGAGGAGAACAGCGAGCTTGACCTGCTGGTCGCTTATAACAAACACAAGGAAGACAAGCGCATTGATTCCCTGGTGAAGGAGATGGCAAGTGAGATCGGCAGCAGTCCCTACGAGGGGATCCTGCCCAGGCTTGCCCAATATGAGTTGACACTGCTTGACTGGGTTGAACAGCACAAAGGGGACCGACAGTTTGTTGCCTTTGCAAACAAGTGCTGGCCGGCGTTCCAGACGGAGTTTGGCTTTGTTCCCTGCTATGTGAACAGCCGTCTTACAGCAAAGGGCATTCCCGTCAGCTGTGAAGTCGATATCTATGGGGCACTGAGTGAATATATCGGCATTTGTGTGAGTGATAAACCTGTTACCTTGCTGGATATCAACAACACTGTTCCCTCCAGGATGTATGAGGAGCATATCAGGGCAAAAAAATCATACCGCAATGATGAGTTGTTCATGGGTTTCCACTGTGGGAATACCTCCTGCTCCCTGCTCAAGAACCCCCATATGGGATATCAGGTGATCATGAAGCGAGACCTTGAGCCGGATCTTGCAGAACCCGATATCACCAGGGGGACGATGGAAGGGGACCTGGTATCCGGTCCGGTCACCGTGTACCGCCTGCAGGCAGATGCTCGGGGGCGACTGCGTGCATATGTCGCGCAGGGAGAGGTCTTGGATGTTCCCAGCGAAAGCTTTGGAAGCATCGGCGTGATAGGGATCAAGGAGATGGCCCGTTTCTATCGCTATGTGCTTCTCAAGAAAGCGTACCCCCACCATGCCGCGGTAGCCTTCAGCCATGTCGGGAAGGCCCTGTTCAATGTTTTCACCTATCTTGGAATTGAGGATATCGCCTACAACCAAAGGGAAGGACTACCCTATGAAGGCGAGAATCCGTTCAAGCATTAATAAATGCACTTACAAAGAATTACAGCCCCTGACTTTCAGGAGCTGTATAATAATCCTCAAAATCTTACGTCCAGTCGTCGATGAGTCCCTGGATTTCCTCAACAACCACTGCATCACTCTCTTTCAGTGGTCCCAGTATATTGGCCTTTGCAAGGGCATAGGAGAGGACCATGACAGCTTCCTGCCGGTCACTCATCCTATCCAGGGTGACTGAAGAGTAGAATGGTTTGCTCTTTCCCCCATCCTTGCCCTCGTAGTAGCGGTATTTCTCAAGATTGGTTGAACCTTCCTTCCAGTCTTTCTCCATGCTCCGCATTTCCTTGCTTCTCTTGGATGCACTCCAATCCCTTGCATAGAGTTCCTCGGCAAGTTTGAGGTAGTGGCCGGGGTAGTAAAGATGACTGGGAATGGTATCCATGGCCATTCTCATATAGCTTACTGCCCAATCCTTGTTCCCGAATGAGATGAACCCACCGGGAAGTTCATCATAGAGACTGGAAAGTACGTACCAGGTTTCACTGGAGTCGAGCACACCCAGGGTGTTTACTATGGTAGTCAGGTCCTCGAGCATTCCCTTCGCTTTACCCAAAGCATTCAGCGGTCCCTTTGTCTGTCCCCATCGACCGATGTTCGAGCACTTCCAGAGATACCCTTCCCATGAGGTGTTTGCCTCAATGGATTGCATGGCGTATTGTTCACCTTTCTCATAGAATGCAAACCTACCATCCTTGTCATCCTCATCCAATTCATCACCAAGGGAGACCTGCAGGCGTGCCAATCGCCATAGGACCTCTGCGCGGTCTGCATCATTGGTCACTTGGGCAAGTTGCTCCTCCAGCAATGCTTCAGCCTGGGTGAATGCATCAATCTCATACAGTTCATCTGCCCTCACTGTGTCAACCGCTGCAATTAGCGAAACGGTGGCAAGCAGGGTGAGAACCAGAGCAATACCTACTATCTTTTTCATGAACCCTCCTAAGCAAACAATCGTTTGATCAAAGCAAGCTTTCCCCGATAAGGGGCATAACGCAGTTTTATCTCGAGCCATCGTTTACTCTCGAGCACGCTTTTTTGGTGGCTGAAAGTATCGAACCCCTGTTTAGCATGGTAGCTGCCCATACCGCTGGACCCGACTCCTCCAAAGGGTAGGTTGGGATTGGAGAGATGCATGACCGTGTCATTGATGCATCCTCCTCCGTAGCTGACGGTTTTCACCACGTGTTCCTTGTGTTCCTTGTCGTTGCTGAACAGATACAGTGCCAGGGGGTGTTCCCGTGCCTGAACATACCCGACAGCTTGTTCAAAGGTCTCATAGGTAAGGATGGGTAAGATCGGGCCGAAGATTTCGTCACTCATGATGGTTCCGGTTCTCTGTACATCAGTCATCAGGGTTGGTGCAATTTTCAGGTTCTTTGGGTCAATCTGCCCACCGTAGGCGAGCGTTCCTTCCTCAAAAAGAGAGATGAGTCGGTTGAAGTGTCTTTCGTTGATGATGTGGGGAAGGTCATTGCAATGCAGTGGATCGCTCCCGAACATGTTGGTGATAGCCAACTTCATCTCTTCTATCAACTGGGAGGCCACCGAGCGTTCAACCAATACGTAGTCAGGTGCTACACAGGTTTGTCCTGCATTGAGACATTTTCCCCAGATGATCCTGCGGGCTGCAAGGGGAATATCACTGTTTGCTTCCACAATTGCAGGGCTTTTCCCTCCCAATTCCAGGGTGACCGGGGTGAGCGTCTTGGCTGCAGCTTCCATGACCACCTTGCCCACTGTCGGGCTACCGGTGAAGAATATATGGTCATAACGATGGGAGAGCAGTTCCTGGTTCATTTCACTGCCTCCCAGGAAAACTGTCACGTAGTGGCTCGGGTAGAGTTTTGCGATCAGGGATTCCAGAACCTGCGATGTGTGGCTACTGTACCTTGATGGTTTGATGATGACACAATTGCCAGCTGCCAATGCACTGACCAAGGGAGCGATAGTGAGTTGGAATGGATAGTTCCAAGGACTCATGATCAACACAATCCCCAAGGGTATGGAGATGGTGTAGGATTTGGAGGGAAACGAAAGCAAGGTGTTTCTTACCCGTTTCTTACTGGTCCAGGAATCCAGGTGCTTGAGATGTTTGTCAATTTCTGCATAGACCAAACCAAGTTCTGTCGCAAATCCCTCAAAATCAGTTTTCCCCAGATCCTCGAAAAGTGCATCAAGGATCTGTTTCTCATGTTCCTTGATCCCATCCTTCAGCTTCTTGAGCTGGGTTTTTCTCCATGCAACCGACTGGGTTGAGCCATTCCGGAAGAATGTTCTCATCTCAGTGATGCAGAGCTGCACTTCATTCATACGTATTCCCCACTTTTATGCCAGTATGACACCTGGTTACCTGTTTGTCAAAATCAATGCATCAGAACCCAGCGATTATCTGGCCACTGAGATTGCATAGAATTGTCCGAGCGAGGCGGATTGAACTCTCAACGTCCTCGGTGCTGCTGATTCCCCAGTGTGTATGTGCATACCTGACCGGGATGCCGATCACGATGGTAGGAATACCTTGTCCCGATAGGTGCAAAGCAGCTGCATTGGTTGCCCCACCGTTCCTTACCCCTTGCTGTACGGGTATCTGGTGTTTCTCTGCAAGATCGAGGGCAAAGCGTTGGAATCTCGGGTTTGTAATCATCTTTGAGTCAATGAATCGGAGCATGGGTCCCTTGCCCAAGATGGTTTGCTGCTGATAGGTGGGAAGGAAGGTGTCATCAGCCGGGCTTCCCTCAAAGCAGATGGCTACATCTGGGTTGACTTTCCTTGCGGTGAGTTGTGCTCCTCGGCACCCAACTTCCTCCTGGCTGGCAAACCCAGCGACCAGGTTGACATCAAGGGTCTCTTCTTGCAGGTCTTCCAGGACATCAAGAATGGTTGAACAACCAAGTCTGCAGTCGAAGGCTTTGCCAAAGAGCAGCTTTGTTTCTGGATTGTAGGTGCAGGTTGCCTCGGGAATGACTGGACTTGCCACTTCAGCTCCCATTTCCATGGCTTGTTGCTTGCTGGATGCACCGATGTCGATAAACAGACTGCTGATGTCCGGGACACTTTTTCGTTCAGCTTCGCTCTGGTAGTGAGGGGGTTTTGATCCTACAATACCGGCGATGGTGGAACCGTCACGCCTCTGTACGCGTACCATATGAGCTGGGATGTTGGTGGTTACCCATCCCCCGATGGGGATGAATTCAAGCATTCCATCTTCACGGATGCATTTGACCATGAATCCTACCTCGTCGGTATGTGCATCAAGCAGTACCGTTGGCTTTCCTTCCTGGTTCTGGGTTCTGGAAAGGTAGAGATTCCTCAATGAGTCTTCTGTAAAACTACCCAGGTGTGCGCCGTCCTTGCGGATAACCTCAAGTACTGCGTCTTCAAAGCCTGAAATGCCATTGGCGTCACAGATTCTTTGTATTCGTTTGATATTTGTCATGATAGTTCTCCTGATATCCTCCATTATTATTCATAGATTGCAGGAGTTGTACACCCGTCAAATAATCTCACTTGACCAAGAAGCATGGCATTTCATATGATTGGGTAGGCGATGGGGTTCGCCGTCTCTCCCAACCCAAGAGAAAACCGCAGCCTGCAATTCTGCTGATAACTCCTGCAACCTAATTAAGGTCTGGAGGTGTGCCATGGCACTAAGTCTTGCGGAGTTGATGATTCTCTGTCTTCTTGTTGAATATCTATTACAGCGTATCCATGTTCCCCCACTTATTGGGATGTTGGCAGTAGGGGCGGTCCTTGGTCCACAGGTATTGGGATTGCTCGATCCTGACCTGATACGAATCGGCTCAGACCTGCGTATGATTGCCCTTATCGTAATACTTTTGCGTGCAGGGTTGGAACTTTCACGAGAGAGCCTCCATAAGGTGGGGCTCCAGGCCATACTGCTTGCATTTCTTCCAGCAGTTTTTGAAGCCGCTCTCATCATAGCCATGGCACCCGGGATGCTTTCTATAAGCAGGGGAGAGAGTGCACTGCTTGCATGCGTGCTTGCGGCAGTCTCCCCGGCGGTGGTGGTTCCCATGATGGTTCAGTTCATCAAGGAGGGCAGGGGTATCAAGAAGGCCATCCCTACCTTGGTGTTGGCCGGTGCAAGCCTGGATGATGTAACGGTTATCGTAGCGTACAGTATTGTCCTCTCACTCTATCTTGGGGATGCTGTGAATATTTCATGGATGATTGCATCCATTCCCCTCTCACTGGTTTTTGCAGTCATAATGGGTTATCTGATCGCTCGATTCCTGATCAGGGTATTCGAACGGTACAATCCACGAGCAACCAAGCGGGCAATGGCCCTCTTGGCGATTGCAATCGCTCTGGTCCACATTGGGGACCTGCTTGAGGCCAGACATATACCTTTTGCAGCACTCCTGGCAGTCATGTCCATTGGGTTCATTATCTTGGAAAAGAGGGAATCGATGGCTCATGAGCTCTCCAGCAAACTGGGGAAAATCTGGATTTTTGCCCAGATAGTGCTCTTTGCCATGGTAGGGGCGCAAGTGGATCTCAATGCTGCAAAAGAAGCAGGCTTTGCTGCAATTCTGCTTATACTCATCGCACTGGTGAGCCGATCGGTGGGTACCTATCTCTGTACACTTGGTTCCGGATTCTCTCTGAAAGAGAAGTTGTTTGTAGTTATTTCCTACCTGCCCAAGGCAACAGTGCAGGCTGCAATTGGTTCTGCTCCCCTTGCAGCAATGGGTGAACGTGGTATGGATACCCGCCCTGGTCAGATCATCCTGGCCGTAGCCGTGATGAGTATTCTTCTGACTGCTCCCTTGGGTGCGTTTGCAATCAGCTGGGGTGGCAGGCATCTTCTCTCGGTGGATGGGCATGAGGGGTCGAGCTCCTCTGCGCTGGAAGCGAGTGAAGCTGAGTATGATCTGTTCAAGGATTGATCATGAAGGGAGCTGCAATCCAAAGCTTGCGGGTGTGGATACAAGTATATGGACTGCAGCCCGGAAGAAGGGTACATTACATGGATGGCTAATAGCGATTGGGAGATATGATGCTATCAGAAAACCACCCTGTATTTTCTTTGTATAACGGGTTCTATGAGAAGTCAATAGTGAGGCAGGCCTTTCACACAGGGTAAAGGCCCAGAGCTTTCAATTTCATGCTTGCGGTGACAACAAGAAAAAGGGAACCTACCAGACGGTAGGCTCCCTTGAGCATCTCCTAGGGGAATTGAACCCCTGTTGTCGGGATGAAAACCCGATGTCCTAACCACTAGACGAAGGAGACATAACAAGCATGTTAAAAACAGAGGCAAGATGAGCCGCACAGGATTCGGACCTGTGACCCACGCCTTAAAAGGGCGTTGCTCTACCAGCTGAGCTAGCGGCCCTTGCAACGTAATGGACTATACCAGAGAGCCCAAAAGGGTGTCAACTACTTGAGAAGAATTATTGCCGCATCACGTGTGCTTTACGATGGCTTTCCGTGAATGGGACTGCCCCTTTGGTGTTCAAGCATACATTGCTGAAGCGATTATTACTGCAGCAATGGCGACAAGCGTATCCAAGGAGAGTGTGTTGTCGACGTAATCCGATTCACCTTCCTCATCACTGCGCATATAGATTGAGATCACAAACGGTGGAGGGGTAAGGAACATCGTCATGAGCGCAACCTGATACATCCTATCCATTCCCAACCAGGAGTCTACCACCAACGCATTAAGAAGGAGGGCAAACAGGGTAAGCAATATCCTTCTTGCCAGTATGGTCTTCAAGGATTTTCCTATCAGCTCCTTCCTGATATGGATTCCGTAACCGATGGTGATTGCAATAAGGGGAACCGTCAATTGGGCAAGCAGGTCAATCATTTCAGCCAGTGTATCCCAGATGGGAGAGCTTTGGACGTGGGGAGCAATGAAGCTGGTTGCAAGCCCTCCAACGATGGCAAGAATTACTGGGCTGGTGATGATCTTTTTCAGCAGTTCACTGCCTTTGGCATTTCCATCGCGATGCTTGATCAATAGGGCCATCAAGATGGTAAAGACAAATACAACCTGTCCAAGATCTACCAGGGCTATCTTCCCCAGGTGTGCTTCCCCTTGGAAGGAGACAAATACGGCATATCCAAACATTCCCATCTCAAAGCCGGTCATCATCAATGCAAAGTAGGGACTGTGTATCTTCAGAAGCTTCCCGATATAGTGCCCCAAGACAACCATGATCAGGCACACAACAAAAATGAGGATTACCAGAATTAGATAACGGCTTTCCAGTTCTATCGACGAGAAGGCCTGAAACAACAATGCCGGCAAGGCAAGATCAGAGACAATCCTCTTTACATGGGAAAGTGATTCGGTGGAGAAGAAATTGGTTCGTTGCAGCGCATAGCCCAACAAGAAAAGCAGTAACAGCGGTACGACAGGCAGTATCTGTTCAATCATTGCATTCCTCTCTGTATTCATGATGGTAGTGATTTGCCACTACAGCAAGAATCTTCAACAAGTATAAAGGCTAACAGCCCAAACCGCTAGTGGTAATGACGGTCTTTGGGAAGCAGGTAGAGCCAGTAAGCCTTCTCCATTATCTCCAGGGTAACCGATTCCTTTCCTTCCCAGTCTGCAATCACCTGCGCCAAGGTGCAGCAGAGTTCTGCTCTCCTGAGGCTTTTTTGCGTATGAGCCATCACCTTGCTGTAACAAGGAAAAAGATGGGCAAACCCTTCACGCTTGCGTTTTGGTTGCAGGGACCGGACATGCTCCATGGCTTTCTTGTCAACATGGAAAGCCTCGACTGTTCCCGTCAGCAATGGTTCCGGCTCCAAGGCAAGGGCAATGGCGAACCGGTCAAGCAAGGGCCAGCCGAGCATTCCCCAGAATTGATCAATCTGGGTCTGTGTGCAGCGGCATACTCCGTGAGGATCACCCAGATTTGCACAGCGGCATCCGTTTGTTGCAGAAACGATGGTGCAGTGAAGTGGATACTCTCCCACTCTGTATGTATCCAGCAATTGTGCAAGTGTCGTTCTCACTTTTGGTTTCTGGTTTGCGAGTTCATCCACAAGCAGCGCTCCCCCATGTGCCCGGCATATCCAGGGTGGGGTTCCTGCGAGTATTTTCTGTTGGCTCATACCGGCTTCCAAGCGTAGAAGGGGGGATTCCTTGGTTTGTTTCCCATGGATTGCCCAGACTTCCTGCTCCCGTTCTCCCCTAAGGGGTGGAAGCAACGCTTTGGTTCTGCTCAGCAATAAGCTTTTCCCACTACCCGGTGGTCCATAGAAGAGCAGTGGTAATTCTCCGGCGACAGCGTAGCAGAGCGCTTGTTTCGCTTCTTGCAAGCCAAGGATGCCGGAGAATGGATCTTCCCACCCTGTATGCTTCTTGCCAGCCTCCACACCCTGCATCTCGTTTTCTGGATGACGTAATGCAAATCTCCAAAGCTGGCTTAACGCAGACGCAATGGAGGGACATGAAATGCTGTTGTGGACAGTGGGGATGTTTTCTCCTGTTAGGACAAGAGATATCCCAGCTTCTTCGCACAACCGTGTCAGCTCCCTCTGTAATGGGGGTGGACTGACCAATGTGCCTGTGATGTCAATGGTTCCATAAAGAAGGATGGAGTGGTTGCTTATTTCGAGAAGGTTTTTCTCCATGCAAAGGAGGACAAGGAAAACCGGAGCAAGTATGCATTCCAGAGATGCGTAGGGTGGTACTTGGATTGACAGCTTGGGAAGGGGAGCTTGGTAGTATGCTCTCAGGTCCTGTTTCAAGCGCGAAGATTTATCCAGGGAAAGTCCGCGGATGGTAAAGCTGGCGGATGTTCTTGAGACCTGGACCCGGAGTAGGGTACCGGTAAAACCGGTTCGTTGGTATCCATATATATGCATACCACCTAAGAGGAGTTATCAGGTAGCCTGCTTCATGATACTGCGAAAATGACGCATCTGGATCCGGTAGGCAAAGATCAGGAGGATGGCTGCGGCAATCCAAGCCAGTGGGCTGGAGAGAATGATGCCCCTATATCCCAATAAGCCAGGAAGCGTAAAGGCTGTAAGTGCGCGGAATAGCAACTCCTGGATGGAAGAAAGCATGGGGATCAACCCTGATCCCAGTCCTTGGCAGGTATTTCTGAAAACGAAGATGAGCCCAAGGGGGATGAAGAAGTAGGAGATAAGAGAAAGGTATTGATTGGTTTGCTCTATCACATGACTTTGCGAAGCGTCGATGAAGAGCAAGGCAAGGAAATCACCGGCAAAGAACACCAGAAGAAATGCTGCCAGGCTGAAAATCACATTCAGCATGAGTGCGCTCTTAAGACCTTGGGAGATTCTGGTAAGATACCCTCCTCCTAGATTCTGTGCACTGTAGGTGGCCATGGCAAGGCCGAGTGTCATCAGGGGCTGGGTCACAAGCTGTTCGATGCGGGTACCCACCGAGTAGGCTGCAACAGTATCGCTGCCAAAGGTATTGATGACAGCCTGGACTATCATGACCCCAATTGCACAGACAGAGAATTGGAGCGCACTGGGCAAGCCGATACGCAGCAATCTGCCGATCATGGGCCAGTCAATACTCCAGTCTTCTCTCTTCAGGTGAAGGATCGGGTATCGCTTGTAGATATAGAAAAGACAGAGCAGAG
>JAIMZO010000035.1 GCA_020054965.1 Spirochaeta sp.
GCAAAGGATCAACATCTCGCGGGATGATTTCCATGGTGAATGGAATTACTGCATCTCCCCATCAGAGGTATTTGCATAGCTTATTTATGCACGGCTCCTTACCATGAGGTTGCCTGTGTGTCCTGCTCCCCAACTCAGTCTGTCTCGACCTAGCTGAAGACTCCAATAATCCCCTCCTGTTGCAACAAAGGCACGATAAGGCATGTTGAAGTCAAGGTCAGGCATTAGAGAAGGAGGAACCATGGGAATATTTGTAGCAAATGTGGTAGTGCCAAATCCGTTTTCCAATGTATAGGTATTCCCTACACTCAACTCCGAATAACCATAGAAGGATTCTGCAGGCCATGTTTCCAAACTTATCGTGAGAAGAGGCTTGTGGTGAATCGAGTCATAGTTCCAAGAATCTCTTCCTGTGAATTCTGTGGTATCGGAGTGGGTATAGGTTTCCAAGGTTGCGTCAAATCCCCAACTCAGGCCAACACCCTTCCCTTGGGTCTTAGGCTCAATGCCGAGGACTCTCTGAACGTACTCATAGGTTTGTTTCATCGAGCCTTGCAACTCCGATGTCCTGATTTTCTCGACCATCAGGAAAAACTCTGCCTGACTATAAGGGCCAGTGGTTGAGGGAAGGGATAGCCCTTGGTGGATATAGAGCGTCTCGATTGCATCATAGACATCGCTATCGAGACTGAATATCTTTTGTTGGTTTACAGCCCCGAAAATTGAGGCAGACAAGAGAAACATCACAAGACAACACACCAATACTCGAGTTATACGCATTCCATACTCTCCCGTTTAATTTGTATTACGTAAACGAAACAAAGTATACCAAAAGAAGTGCCGCAATGGCACACCTAATCACAAATATTAATGATGTCTACACCAATTTCGTTGCCTGCTGCCTTCTCAATTCATAGAGAAGTATTCCCGTAGCAACGGAAACATTCAAGGAATCAATGTGCCCAGTCATTGGTATAGTGACCATATGGTCGCAGAGCCGCTGGGTAAGTTGCCCAATTCCTTTTCCTTCATTCCCCATTACCACCACGGTTCTATTAGGAAATGTCGTCTTGTATACTGCCTGCCCATCCATGGCAGCACCGTATACCCAGAACCCTTGACTCTTCAAGTACTCAATTTCACGGTTGATGTTTGTCACCTGCGCCATGGGTACATAATGTGCCGCCCCAGAAGATACTTTGATGACCGTGCTGTTTGCATGGGCACTCCGTCTGTCAGGAAGTACAACCAGGGATACAGAGAACTGATCTGCTGAGCGAAGGATGGCTCCTAGGTTCTGAGGGTCGGTTATCTCATCAAGTACCAGGACCAGTGCACTGTCATCATCCTTAAGATTCTTGCAAAAGTCTTTCACTGAAAGATTTTGTACCTTGCCACCCAACTCCTGTGCAGAACTGACAAGATCCAGCACAACACCCCGATGGTCTGCCTGGCCCACCATCCGATCCATTTCAACCTTTGCAATCTTCTTGACCACGACTTTCGAGCTCAGTCGAGCTTGTCTTTCCAAATCTTGGGTATGCCCACCCATTCCTCTGGCGATGTAGAGTACCGAGCCTGAGGAAGCTTTCTTCAGGCCCTCTTCTATGGCATGAAAGCCAATTATTTTCTCACCCATGTAATGCTCCTATGCATTACGCGATAAAAAGGCTACCAACCATGGCAGCCCGATTCATTACGCGTCGAAAGGAACTGGATTGGGAGACTCATCCTCGCCCAATGCAGCACTTAATTCCTGCATCAACTTCTTCGCCTTCATCCCCAATCGCTTGGGAATCTGGACCTGTAGCTTGATGTACATGTCACCCCGGTCAGTCGTATTGAGCTTGGTTACTCCCCGACCTTTTACTCGTAGCATTTTTCCACTCTGGATACCAGAAGGAATATTCACCTTGATGGAATGCCCATCAATGGTAGGAACTTTTATCTCTCCGCCCAAAGATGCCTGCGTTATCGAGATAGGTATCTGGCAGTAAAGATCATATTCCTGACGGACAAAGTACTTATGGGGTTTGACATTGATGTACACGTACAAATCCCCGGCTGGACCTCCATTAAGACCTGCATCCCCCATTCCTCTAAGAACCACTCTGCTACCGGTATCAACACCAGCAGGAATGGAGACTTTCACCTTCTGTTGCTTTCTCTTCAATCCAGTGCCATGACAGGATGAACAGGGATTTTCAATGACATGCCCACTACCGCCACAAGTAGGACAGGTACTGGCGATTGCAAAGAATCCACTGTTTCGCCTCACTTGTCCCGAACCATTACAAGTTGGACAAACCTTGGTTCCAGAACCACCTTCACTCCCACTTCCATGACAGACATCACACGCTACTTGATGGGAATACGCAACTTCAATCTTCGTGCCAAAAACAGCATCCTTAAAATCGATATCCACATCATACCTGAGGGATGAACCTGCTTCCGGGCCTCTCTGGCCGCCCCGACCTTGAGATCTTCCACCACCACCCCCGAAGAAGGAGCTGAAGATATCCTCAAAGCCACCGCCACCAAAACCATTGCCAAAGATATCACTGAAATCGCGGTATACATTGGAGTAGTCATGGCTACCACCATTGGCGCCATCAACTCCCGCAAAACCGTATTGATCGTACATTTTGCGTTTCTTCTCATCACCTAGGACATCATAAGCCTCAGTCGCTTCCTTGAAGCGATCCTCTGCTGCCTTGTCCCCTGGATTGCGGTCTGGGTGATTGGCAATTGCCAGTTTGCGGTATGCCTTTTTAATTTCGTCTAGTGTTGCAGTCTTTCCAACTCCAAGCACTTCATAATAATCACGTTTCGCCACAGTGCGACTTCCTTAGAACAGATTGGCTTTAAAACATCATGTCGGCCGAAGCCGACATGATGGTAACCGTTTGACTATGGTACCTTGTAATCGACTCCTTAGTCTACGACCTCAAAGTCGGCATCTTCAACGCCGTCCTTGGGCTTTTCGGTCTCCCCAGTTGATCCCTGGGAGGCAGTATCCTGTGCTTGTCCTTCAGCACCCTCAGCGCCAGAGGCAGCACTCTGCTTATAGACTTCTTCAGCCAGCTTGTATGAAGCTTGCTGCAAGGCTTCAACTTTGGCCTTGATCTCTTCTGCAGTTGCACTCTGGTTGTCCATGACACCCTTGAGGTCTGCAACAGCACTTTCAATGGTAGCCTTATCCGCACTGCTGATCTTGTCACCATAATCCTTAAGGGACTTCTCGGTGGAGTAGATCAGGCTGTCAGCTTCATTACGGGCATCGATGCGAGCACGTTCTCTCTTGTCCTCTTCAGCGTGAGCCTCAGCTTCCTTGACCATCTTGTTGATCTCTTCTTCAGTCAAGCCGCTGGAGGATTCGATGCGTATCTTCTGCTCCTTACCGGTACCCAGATCCTTAGCAGATACATGGACAATACCGTTGGCATCGATGTCGAAGGTAACCTCAATCTGCGGCACTCCACGAGGGGCTGCAGGAATACCAACCAAATCGAACTTTCCAAGTGTCCTGTTCTGGCTGGCCATCTCGCGCTCACCCTGTAGAACATGAATGCTTACAGCAGTCTGCCCATCAGCAGCAGTACTGAAGATCTGGCTCTTCCGGGTTGGGATAGTTGTATTCCTCTCGATCAGACGAGTGCAAACACCACCAAGGGTTTCAATACCCAAGGAGAGCGGGGTAACATCGAGCAGAAGCACATCCTTCACAGAACCACCGAGAATACCACCCTGAATGGCAGCGCCCATTGCAACTACTTCATCTGGGTTTACACCCTTGTGGGGCTCCTTCTTGAACAGCTCACGAACCAGAGCCTGTACTGCAGGAATTCTTGTAGATCCACCAACCAGGATGACCTCATCAATATCAGCAGCGGTCAAGCCTGCATCACGAAGTGCATTCTGGACGGGCACTTTTGAACGTTCCACCAAATCGGCAACCAGCTGCTCAAACTTTGAACGGGTCAATGTCATCTGCAGGTGTTTCGGCCCACTGCTGTCAGCGGTAATGAACGGCAAGTTGATATCGGTGCTGGTCGAGTTGGAAAGCTCAATCTTTGCTTTCTCTGCTGACTCTCTCAGTCTCTGCAAAGCCATCTTGTCAGCTGACAGGTCAATCCCATTGGATTTCTTGAACTCACCGACAATCCAGTCAATGATTCGCTGGTCAAAGTCATCACCACCAAGGTGGGTATCACCATTTGTGGATTTTACTTCAAAAACACCATCTCCAAGCTCAAGAATGGAGATATCAAAGGTACCGCCACCGAGGTCGTAGACGGCAATTTTCTCCTCACGATTAGCGTCCTTGCCCAAGCCATAAGCCAAAGCAGCTGCGGTGGGCTCATTCACGATGCGCTTCACATCAAGCCCAGCAATCTTACCGGCATCCTTGGTAGCCTGTCTCTGGGCATCATTGAAGTATGCAGGGACGGTGATAACGGCTTCAGTAACCGGTTCACCAAGATAGTCCTCAGCTGTCTTCTTCATCTTCTGCAATATTGCTGCAGAAATTTCCTGGGGAGAGAAAGACTCTCCACGGATTTCAACTTTTATTTCATCGTTGCTTCCAGCGGTTACCTTATAGGAGACCTTCTGGAGTTCAGAAGGAACTTCACGGTACTTTCTACCCATGAAGCGCTTGATGGAATACACGGTATTCTCAGCATTGGTAACAATCTGGTTCTTGGCAGGCTGCCCAACCAGGCGGTCTCCCTTTGCGGTAAATCCAACAACACTAGGGGTTGTCCGCTGACCTTCGCTGTTAGCGATGACCACGGGATCATTTCCTTCCATTACTGCTACGCAGCTATTGGTAGTCCCCAAGTCAATTCCAATAATTCTTCCCATGTTATATCTCTCCTCTCCAAATTAACTATCAAATATTCAATACGGGTTTCTTACCCGTGAACCAAAGGTACTCATACCGCATCCAATCGTCAAACATTTGGTTTGCCAACTTTTACCTTTGCAGGTCGGAGCACCCGGCCGTGTAACTTATATCCAACTGCGTACTCTTCCAGTACCACTTCGTGTTCCAAGGAATCATCAACAACCATTTGATAAGCCTCATGCTCAATTGGGTCAAACTCCTTTCCTACAGATTCAATTTTCTGCAATCCCCAGTTCTTTTCCAGGGTGGAATAGAGCTGACTATTAACCATGACCACACCATCATGCACTTTCTCATAGTCCTTTGTAGCCTCTGCTGCCTGAAGAGCTCGACCAAGGTCATCCAGCGGTTGAAGAAGGTCCTTGATCAGGTTTTCATTCGCAAACTTTACAGTCTCTTCCTTATCGCGGAGAAGACGTTTCCTATAATTATCAAGATCAGCACGGTCACGAAGCATTTGATCCTTCAAAGAGGCGGCTTCTTCCTGTGCAGCAGCAAGCTGCTCCTTCAATCGCACGATTTCCAACTCCTTCTGTTCCACTTCAGACATTTCCTGCACTTCTTGTTCTTGTACAGGCTGATTTTCACTCTCTTGAGTGTGAAGTTCCTTTTTCTCTTCTGAATCAACAGCAGGTTTTGCACTCTTGGACTTGCTTTCTTTCTGTTTCTTTTCCATTCTATTCCTCGATTTCCCATATGCCAGCGAAAGATGCGGGCACATGTCTATTCACAAGCCCAACATGCAATTGCTTGCATATGCCAGGCCGTAGCTTTTAATAGTGTATAGCGTAAAGAGTAGCCCACCCCTTGGGCTTGCCGATAACATACTCACACCGATGTGCAAGCGTCAAGTAGTTTTATCGTCTTCGTCATCCAAAGAGATTTCTTCCTCATCTCCATCAGGGACAAATTCAACCCAAGGAGGATGGTCATCCCCTACCTCTGCTTCATCCTCTGCAATCCGATTCCCAGAAACTGCTTGTTCCTGTTCCAGGGAAGCAAGTTCTTCCTGTTTGGTTTGCAGAGTTTGTTCAACGTTGTGTAAAGCTTCTTGCTTCTCAGTGAGTTGTAAGGTAAGCGCTGCAAAAGAAGCAGCCAAAAGCTCTTTTGCTTGGCGCTCTTCTGCATTTTCGGAAGCCAATGCTTTATGACTCCTCTTCATTTCCCCCAGCGTTTCCTGCAGTGCAGCAGCCTCGCCCCTGAGATGGAGAATAATCTGCTGGAGCTCCTCTTGCTTACGCCCATTCCTGCGCAAATTCTCCGTTGCTTGGTCATGTTGCTCACAGAGTTGCTGGATTTCATCACTGAACACATGCAAACTGTCGTACTCTTGCTGTTCCAGTTTTTGGCTCATCATTTGAGCCTGTTCCATTCGTTGTTGCAACTCCTCCAGATACGAGGAGACCGTATGAATCATGGTCTGGAACGCTTGGTCTGTCTTGGCTATGGTATGGGCGAACACAACTTCCATCTCCTGGTCACATGGCTGGCTGAATTGGGAGAGGGGTTCAGTAAGACGGCTCTTTACCTCCTCAATCAAGGAAAGGAGGTTCTCTTTTTCAGTCCTGAAGTATTGTTGGGTCTCTGTCTTGATAGACTCGTATTGGCTCTTCTGTTCATTCAAATCCTGGAAAGCCTGTTCTCTCATCGCTTCCAATTCATGTCTGCTGTTGGCAATTATCTGCTCTGCATCGTCACCGATTTGTCTGATCTTTGCCAATTGAGAAGTCAGGATTGAAAGAGAATCGGCCTCATTGCTTTTCAGCGTCTCTGCATGGGCCGCCACACGACTCTGGTTCTGCCGCTCCACTTCCTGGACCTCAGCTTCATACACCTGTAGCTTTGCATAGGATGAATCCAGAAGCTGTTTTACCTTCAACTGTTGTTGGCTGATTGAGTCACTCCCCTCTTCAACTGCCTCCTGGAGCATCAGCTTGAAAGCCTCTATACGTTCATCAAAATGGCTGATTGTTGCATCAACTGCTTCAATACGCTGAATTTCTTGTTTTGTGTGCTCGATACGGGCTTCCACTTGTGCTGTGGTGGTTCCTAGCTTGGTGAGAGAGTCCCGGTAGGTATTGAGCACCCCCTGTAGTCTGGTGAGATCGTCACTTCTTGCCTCAAGGTCTGTCATCTGGGTTTCTATCCTAAGGAGCATCTGGTTGGCAGCATCAATTCGGTGATTGATCCGCTCCTCCACTTGCTGGGAGGTGTCTTTGAATTGATTACGGGAGGCTTCCAGTTCCCGGGAAAACTGCCCTACTTTCTGTTTCATGAGATCCAGACGGCGGTCACGCTTATCTTCTACACGAAGCATGTAGATGATAATAAGCGTGATGATAAACAGGATTACCGGAAGCAAAAGCTCGAGTCCCATCGAAAAAACCTCCTACCAGAACATCCTCAGAGTACCAGAGAAGCAAACTCCTTCCAAGAGCTCACCACCAAGTCCGCTTCAGGGAAGCTCTTGTGGGTATCCTTGGTTATCAGGCAGGAATGCATCCCTGCCTGTTTTGCACCACGGCAATCCTTGGTGTAACTGTCGCCCATATAGAGCACTTGGCTGGGATTCTCCTGCAAGCAATCAAGCAAGAAGAAAAATGCTTTTACACTTGGTTTCAAATAGCCGCTTTCCTCACTGCTGTGGGCATCGTCTACCAACCCATCAATACCAAGGGTCTGCAACTTACCAGCCATGGGAAAATCACTGAAAACCGCAATCTTCACACCTTGTGAATGTACTTGCTCAAGCGTCTCAACCATTGCCGGGTACGCCTTGATACTCAAAAAAGAACGCTCCCAAGCCTGATAGAACTGTCTCTCAACAGCGGCCTTAACCTGATCAGCCGTCCGCCTTCCCCCCAAGCGGGACGCCACAAGCTGAGCCTGTCGATGTATCAAGCCTTCTCGATTTTCAGGAGAAGTAGGGTGCAGATCCTGCACCCTACGGTACTCCTTTCGTGCCCAGTTGAAAGCCATGGCAAGAGTAAGGGAAGGAAACAGGGAACGAACCATTCTTACATTGAGCATCCTCTTCGGATAGAGCGTACCATCAATATCGAGCGCGAGTACCTTGATACCCTTCTCTTGCAGATAGCCCATACTCAACCCCGTTTCTTGCCGGTGATACGCTTTGCCTGTTTTTCAATCCGTTTACGTGACTTGTCAACTGAAGCTACATTGCCTGGCTTGGTCACTTTTGGTTTTGCAAATGCTCTTCCACCAATATTACGCTTCACCTCGGTCTTTGGACCATCCACTACTGGTTTTTTGGGGCCTCTCATATGCAATGAGGGATTTCTCTTACGTTCACGGAGATCCACCTCAATGGGAATCTGGGTGAATCCCAGGTCTCGGCGAATACAGTTCTTCAAGTACTGGACATAAATCTGCGGGAAGTCCTTGATTCGGTTGACAAACATAAGGAACTTCACTGGGTTGGCACTGAACTGGGTACCGTAATAGACCTTATAGTGGCCCATACTGCCACGTGGGGGCTGATAGGCTTCTCCCCACTCCTTGATCGCCTCATTTAGCTGGGAAGTGTCAACACGCTTATTGAGTTGTTTCCATACGCCCCATACTGTATCGAGCAACTTGCCAATATCCTGCCCTTTGAGCGCGCTGATTGATGTGATGGGCGCAAAGCCAAGGATGGGGAACAGGAACCTGATCCTGTCCTTGATAGCCTGCAACTCGTTCCCGATTCCTGTGAGCAAGTCGATCTTATTCAATACCAAGATGATACCCTTGCCCCTACGTACTATAAGGTTGGCAATCTTCTTATCCTGGTCTGAGAGTCCCTCGATAGCATCCACCATCAACAACACTACATCAGCCTCATCGATGGTCTTGATGGCACGATTGACGGAGTAGTATTCCACATCCTCCTCAACCTTGCTCTTACGCCTGATACCTGCAGTATCAAGTACGGTAAAGTCACTACCCTTGTATGAGAAAGTTCCCATGACAACATCACGGGTAGTACCAGCAATATCACTGACAATTGAAACATCTGAACCTACCAAGAGGTTGGTAAGGGTGGATTTGCCTGTATTTGGCTTGCCCATAATGGCCAGCTTCACACGCTCGGCTTCTTCAGGGGCTTCTTCAAGGCTTACCATTTCCAGCATGCCAAGCAGGGAATCTTCCAGATCTTCAATGCCCAAACCGTGAGCTGCAGATATACCTACCACACGTTGGAATCCATACTGGTAGTACTCCCAGACAAAGTCGTCACGCTTGGGGTCATCAACCTTGTTCACCACAAGCAATACTTTCTCACTGTATGGGCGCAATGCTTTCAGCAATTCTTCGTCCTCTGCCGTGACAGCAGTGCACTCCATCATAAAAATGATGGCATCACTTTGTGAAAGAAGGCCTAAACTCTTATTGGCGACCAGGTCATCAAACCCTTCTCGCTCAACCTTTACCCCGCCACTATCTACAAGTGTTACAGGATGGTTCCCAAGGTACCAGCGTTCAGGAATCAAGTCACGGGTAACCCCTGGGGTCGGATCGGTAATTGCCCGTCTTTTGCCGATCAAGCGATTGAACAATGTGGACTTACCCACATTGGGGCGGCCTACAATAGAGATAACCGGAATCTTTGCCGGTGAATCTTGTGTCTCAGATGGTGGTGAAATGATCGAATCGGTCATGCATCCACTCCCTTATAAACGTATTTATCGTGAGATATGAGTCCATTTCCAAGACCTGCTGTGCCAGTGTCCTCGCCTCTTCATAAGAGACCGAGCGCAAGATTTTTCGCACCTGCAGGAGGCTTTGGGACCCCATGCTCAATTCATCCAACCCCATACCGGCCAACAGCACGGAACAGAGAGGATCGGAAGCCATCTCCCCGCAGAGGCTTACCGGTATGTTGTTCTGGTGGGCTTTCTCTACAATCATGCGGATCGATCGCAGCACCCCGGGGTGAAATGGCTGATACAGGTAGGCTATCTTCTCATTACCCCGATCGACAGCAATGGTATACTGGATCAGGTCATTGGTTCCGATTGAGAAGAAGTCGACCTTCTTTGCCAAGATATCTGCACACAAGGCTGCAGACGGTACCTCGATCATGGTCCCAATTTTAATATCAGGGTCGAAGGGAATCTGCTCATTCCGGCAATCCTCCTTGACATGTTCAAGGAGATACAGGACCGCATTCAGCTCCTCGACCCCGCTGATCATTGGAAACATGATCTGCACGG
>JAIMZO010000036.1 GCA_020054965.1 Spirochaeta sp.
GAAAATCATTTGGTTGACAGTCATGCCACCTGATATGAATGGTTATGCATAATTTTGTGTATATTCATACGTATTGCTTAGCATTTTGAAATTTGCTCTAAAAATAATTTAACACCTTGCAACGGTTGTAGTTATTGGGTATGGTATTTCAACGCATAAAAGTCTTATGCTTTTACAGCATGTCTGGTACTATATACATAACGTTTCCTCATGAAACGTGAAGGAGCCTGGTACGAGTAAGAAAGTGGTTATCCTGGGTGCGGGAAGACGCGGCATGGGATTGGCAAAACAACTCATCACAGATGGTAAGGATGTGGTAATCCTTGACAACTCGTTTGAAAGAGTCGAGATGGCTGTTTCCAAACTCGATTGTCTTGGTGTACTGGGCAACGGCACAGACATAGACAAGCTCACTGAAGCAGGAGTCGAGCAAGCAGAAGCCTTTATTGCAGTAACCAATAGTGACGAAATAAACCTGGTCTCATGCGGGCTGGTTTCCTCATCATTCCCAAATACCAAAACTGTTGCGGCAATACGTTCCCTGATCTACACCGGCAGTGGTGGTCTTAAGGAAGGATTGCTCGGCATCGATTATATTGTAAACCCCAATGCAGAAACAGCACGATCAATCTTTAAAATCATCGAACAAGGGGTTAACGGAAACCTTTTGGCATTCAGTAACTCCAAGCTACTGCTCTATAATTTCTATATTGAAAAAAACAGCACCTATGCAGGGTCCACCGTCAGTGAGATGCGCAACAAACTCAACGCTGAGTTTGTTATCGCTTCCATCAAACGAAGGGGACAGGTCCTCGTTCCCTCAGGAGAGACCACCATACAGGCTGAGGATACATTGAGTATCATAGCAGAATCACAGGAAGTCACCGATATCCTGAAAACAGTTGGGAAGCTCCAGAAAAGACCCAATAACATGGTGCTGGTCGGGGCAAGTAAAATCACCAGAGCTCTACTGAACCGGATGAACCCTGCAATGCGTTCGAAGGTCACCATCGTGGACCAAGACCCTGAAGTCTGCAAGGATTTTTCTGAACGATTCCGTGAAATACTGGTCATCAAGGCCGATATCACCGACGAGGACATCATGGCGGAGGAACAACTGGGAACCTATGATCTTCTTATCGCCCTTACCGACAATGATGAGCTGAACATTATTACCGCGAGTTACGCAAAACGTATCGGTATAATGCGGTCCATGGCACTCATCAAGCAGAACAACAACTATTCACGCATGGCTTCCTACCTCGGAATCGATGTAGTCATCTCTACCACCGATACCACCGTAGAGTCCTTGCTTCGCTATCTCAGGGGGAGCAATGTATCGAGTGTACATTCGCTCTTCAACGGACAGCTTGAAGTGTATGAATTCATCATCCACGCAGACAGTGAGGTGTGCGGCAAGCAGTTGAAAGACATCAATATGAGAAAGAAGGCAATAGTAGCGGGGATTACCAATGATAAAGGAAAGAGCATCATCCCCAATGGGTATTCAACCCTCAATGAAGGGGATACTGTTGTTGTAGCTGCACTCAGGCAAGCTACTGAGTCCATCCGAAAACTCTTTGGGTAGGATTACCATGATAAACTGGAAACTGGACCTTCGGCTGTTATCGTTCATAGTACTCTTTATTGGCCTGCTTATGGGCATCCCTACTGCCCTGGCTTTCAATTATCAGGAAACGGATGCCATCATGGGATTTTTGGCAGCATATGCTGCCATAGCTGTGTTCTGCACTACCATCCTTATCAGCACCGGAAAGTCACAGGATAAGCAGATGCTCGCTCGTGATGGGTACCTCGTGGTAACCCTGACGTGGGTCATCGCAACTGCATTCTCAGCCATCCCATTGGTCGCCAGTGGAGCCTATGTAGACTATCCCAGCGCCTACTTTGAGATCATGAGTGGATTCACTACCACAGGAGCCACGGTACTGCCGGAAATTGAGAGCCTACCAAAATCAATCCTGTTCTGGCGTTCACAAACCAACTGGTTGGGGGGTATGGGAATCGTAGTACTCTTCGTGGCCCTGTTGCCGGCCCTTGGTGTCAGTGGAGCGTTGCTCGTTGGAGCGGAAACCGTTGGCCCAACGAAGGACAAGCTTACTCCCAAGATCAAGAATACTGCCCTCATTCTCTGGTCGATCTATATCGGTTTCTCTGTTCTCGAAACAATCTTGCTTCTCATGGGGGGACTAACCCTCTATGACGCGGTAACCGTTACCTTTTCGACAATGTCCGCTGCCGGATTCTGTGTAAAGAATGCTTCAATCGGGACATTCTCCAGCCTCTATGTCGATATCGTGGTAACCATTTTCATGCTTATTGCTGGAGCAAACTTTGCGCTTTATTACAAAGCGATCAGTGGAAGGTGGAGATCTGTTCTGAGGGATGGTGAGCTTCGCTTCTATCTTGGTATCTGGGCAGTGGTTGCATTGCTTACCGCTTGGCATCTCACATTTTCAAATACCTATGGTTCCTTCGGTGAGTCTTTCCGATACAGTGCATTCCTTACTGCATCCATACTCACCACCACAGGATTTGCTACCACCGACTATGTCCTCTGGCCTGCCTTTCCCCAGATGCTTTTCTTCCTGCTCTTCTTCATCGGAGGTTCTGCAGGATCAGCAGGAGGTGGTGTCAAGGTGGTCAGGATTGCCACACTCTTCAAGATGGGGAGAGCCCACATCAAACAGAGAATCCACCCAAAAGGAATTTTCCAAGTCAGGGTCGGACGAACCCCCATACCTGAAGATTTGATGAAATCCATTGCAACCTTTTTTGGTGTCTACATTTTTACCGGAGTCATTGGAGCGGTACTGATATCCTTGAGCGGTCTTGACCCCTTTTCCAGTGTTGCCGCCTCTTTTCTCTGCCTAGGCAACATCGGAATTGGGTTTGGGGAGGTCGGTCCCACAGGGAACTTTGCCTTTCTTCCCTCAGCCCTGAAATGGGTGTGTTCCTTCCTGATGCTGGTAGGCCGTCTTGAACTGTTTACCGTTTTTGTCCTGTTTTCCAAACATTTCTGGAAACGTTGATAGAAAAAACCATAGCTTGTCTGACATGTGGGTGGATTTTTTCCCACAGATTCCGTAAGATGGCAAAAACCGGGTTTATACCCGATATGTGAAAGGAGCCTCAGATGAAAAACATCCTCTTGATCCCCGATTCCTTCAAGGGAACCATGAGTTCTGAACAGATTTGTTCCATCATGGACAGAGCTATCAAGCGCCACTACAGCGATGCAAAAGTCACCAGTATCCCGGTCGCAGACGGAGGAGAAGGGAGCGTAGATGCCTTTCTTCAAGCCCTCGGTGGGGAGAAACGTATCGTAACTGTGCAAGGACCCTTTGGGCAACTCATGGAAAGTTTCTATGGTATCATCAAGGGCGATACTGCCGTCATCGAGATGGCTTCCTGCGCAGGGCTTCCCCTGGTGGGCGATGAACTCCGCCCGGACAAGACCACAACCTATGGCGTTGGACAGCTGATGCTTGATGCTGCTAAAAACGGATGCAAGCACATCATCGTAGGACTCGGAGGCAGCTCCACCAACGATGGCGGATGCGGTGCGGCAGCAGCTTGTGGCGTTGTATTCAAGAATAAGGATGGCAATGCATTTGTTCCTACCGGTGGAACCATGGACCAGGTTGCATCCATTGACACCTCAAGGCTCGATCCAGCACTCAAGCAGGTTACCATCACCACGATGTGTGACATTGACAATCCGTTCCACGGAACAAACGGTGCAGCCTATATTTTTGGACCACAGAAAGGCGCAGATCCTGAGATGGTAAAGGTACTGGATTCCAACCTTAAAAGTCTCGCTGGAGTAATCCTGAAGGATCTGGGTATCGATGTACAGGCAATCCCCGGCAGTGGAGCAGCAGGAGGCATGGGTGGCGGCATGGCTGCCTTCTTCTCTTCTACCCTGCAGATGGGAATCGAGACCGTACTGGATACCGTCAACTTCGACTCCTTGCTCAAGGAAGCCGACCTTGTCCTTACCGGTGAAGGAAAGATCGATGGCCAGTCACTCAGGGGCAAGGTGGTTATCGGGGTATCCAGGCGTGCCAAGAAAGCCAAGGTACCGGTACTCGCTATCGTTGGGGATATCGGGGATGACGTGGAAGGAGCCTATGACGAGGGAGTCACCGGCATCTTCTCGATCAATAGGGTCGCTGTTGAGTTCAAGAAGGCCAAGGACCGTGCTCCTAGGGATATGGAGAAGACCATCGACAACCTGATGCGATTCACCAAGCAGATGGGACTATGAACCGAGCAGCATTGATACGGAGGCTCAACGAACTTGCTGAGCCTTCTTATCGCTCATTCCAGCTGAAACTGCAGGTCTCAAATGGACAGGTGTATGGAGTCAGGGCACCAGCACTACAGAGGCTGGCAAAGCACATTGCCTCAAAGCAGGGTATACATCTTTTTACGGAACTGATCCGCAGTACCTCCCTCTCCTATGAAGAGACCATTATCCTCTACAAGCTTTTTGGCCTGATATCCCTCACAGAAGAAGAGCGTCTTGCCTATTTGCCTGTACTGTTACCCTTCAACAATAGCTGGGCAACCAATGATTGCCTCGCATCTGAAATGAAATGGATTCGGAAGAACAGGGATATCTACTACCCTTATTTCAATGCATTACTGGAAAAGGAATATCCCTATGACAAGCGTCTGGGTGTTGTCACCCTGATGATCTTCTACCTTGAACCAGCCACCATTGAAGAAGTCTTAAAGAACCTCTCTCGTGTTGAGAGCGATCACTACTACGTAATGATGGCACTCGCTTGGGCTTATGCAACCGCATACTGCAAGGAGAAGGAAAAAACCCTTCCCTACCTGCAACCAGGGATTCTTGTTGAGGAGATAAGGAAAAAAGCCATCCAGAAGTGCATTGAATCACGCTTGGTCAGTGATGAGGACAAAACACGACTCAAGGCTCTCAGGCAAGTGCATCCCAAAGTCTGTCCATTTCACTATAGTGATCAATCTCCAATATCCCGTAATTCCCATCAAAGTCAGTCCCCACGGCAAATACCGGTAACCCCCAACTTGTAGGGGATGACAGGCATGCCTCACCATGGTCCCCAAGCGCTGTGTTCCCAATCTTCCGAATCATTGCATCACTGGGATTCCTGCCAAGGTTGGCAATCGCCCTACAGTGGGGATGACTCGTGATGAAAGGTCTTCCAGCTACCTTCGCTGCATCAGAGAAACCATCTTCATCAAGATGCGAAACAACAACCAGGATGGTATGGCGTTCCATCTCTGCAATCACATGGTATCAGAATGGTTTCAGCCTTCCACACATGTGGGTGGGAAGGGCTGGATCATTTCCCCTGTTCCAGATCAAAGGAAGCGGCCATCATCCACACGACCATCTGCCCGGGAGAAATACCCTGCACCAGGGGACATGGAGGGCAAAAACCGTGGCAATGCTCCCTGCCATCTCCATCCACCTTACATCAGTTTATCCATCATCCTCGCTGAGAGAACCATGTTACTCTCCCGCCGCGCGTGCATAGATGGTGTCACAATGTAAATCGATACCTGGATGCATGAAAAAGTTCTCCCGGGTAGTTGCCGCTAGCAAATAATTGTAGTATGTTACCTGTACAATACAAAAACACAAAACGTTGTAACCGTACAGAATAGGAGTTTAAGATGGTTAAAAATGTAACAAAGAGCACATATGAAGCTGAAGTTTTGAAGAGCGATGTACCCGTCGTGGTTGATTTTTGGGCACCATGGTGCGGTCCTTGCCGCATGCAGGGCCCAATCCTCGAGCAACTCGATAAGGAAATGAATGGGAAAATGAAAGTCATCAAGGTTAATGTTGATGAAGAAGGCGAACTTGCCATGACCTTTGGCGTACAATCCATTCCCACCTTGCTCTTCTACAAAGACGGCAAAGTTGTGAACAAGGCAATTGGCGTCCGTGACGCAAGTGCTGTAAAGAAGGCTCTCGGCCTCTAAGCCTAAGCGCTATCACATACAGGCCCACAGGGTATGACTCTGTGGGTTATTTTTTTTCCGATGATTCTTTTTGGGGAAACTTATCTATTATGTGTTGACAGATTGTTTCTGCTTATAGTAACATCACATTCAATACAAGGAGATATCCAATGCAGAACATGCTTACCAAAGAGATAAACACAACCAACCTACCCGACTCAGATGGTCGTTTCGGAGAATTTGGCGGGTCCTATATACCTCCCCAGCTGCAAACAGTCATGGATGAGGTAACCAAGGCATATGAGGAAATCGTGCAAGACCCAGCATTCCTTGAAGAACTCAGTTCTCTTCAGAGACACTATATAGGTCGACCCAGTCCTGTCTATCATGCAAAACGTCTGAGCGAAGCGATTGGTGGAGCACAGATTTACTTAAAACGTGAAGACTTGAACCATACCGGAGCACACAAGATCAACCACTGTATCGGAGAAGTGTTGCTTGCCAAGAAACTGGGCAAGAAGAAGGTCATCGCTGAAACGGGTGCAGGACAACACGGAGTTGCCCTTGCAACTGCGGCTGCCTTGCTTGGACTTGAGTGTGATATCTACATGGGAGAGGTAGACATCAAGAAAGAGGCTCCCAATGTAAGCAGGATGAAGATTCTGGGTGCCCAGGTTATCGAAGTCACCAGAGGAACAAAAACACTCAAGGATGCAGTGGATGCAGCTTTTGAAGCATATCTGGAAGACCCCGATACGCAGATCTACTGCATAGGCTCTGTGGTTGGCCCCCACCCCTTCCCCATGATGGTCAGGGATTTCCAGAGTGTGGTGGGAATCGAGGCAAAGGCGCAGATCCAAGAGTTGGCCGGCCGTCTTCCTGAAGCTGTAGTTGCTTGTGTAGGTGGAGGCTCGAATGCCATGGGTATTTTCAGTGCCTTCCTTGACGACACAGGGGTTGCGCTCTACGGAGTTGAACCAGCGGGAAAGGGACTGGATACCCCGGACCATGCAGCTACCATCACAAAAGGTTCTGTAGGCATCCTTCACGGATTCAAGAGTTTATTGTTGCAGGATGAGAGCGGGGAACCACTTCCTGTTTACTCCATTGCCAGTGGTTTGGATTATCCTGGTGTTGGTCCGCAGCACAGCTACCTGAAAACCATTGGTAGAGTAAACTATGACAGTGCAACCGACCATGAGGCTGTCGAGGCTTTCTATGGACTGAGCAGAATGGAAGGCATCATCCCAGCCTTGGAATCGAGTCATGCAGTAGCTCACGCCATCAAGCTTGCGAAGACCATGAAGAAGGATGAGATAATTCTGGTAAACCTCTCAGGACGAGGGGATAAGGATATTGATTATGTCCTGGAGCACTACCCCTTGGTGGAGTATGAACCAACGGGCAAGGAGAATGGATTCGAGGAGTTCCTCTCGCATATCAAGAAATCATAAAAGTAACAGCTTACTTTCAGAAAACAACGTATCTTGATGAGATACGTTGTTTTTGCTAGAACGCTACCCGCATCCCTACATTCAAACCGGCAAGGATCTGCACGGAATCATCATGGGGGAAGAGTTTGTTGGTAAGGTAAGGGCCGAGAAAACCCAAAGCACTTCCGATTGCTGCCCCAGCAAGGACATCTGTTGGGTAGTGGTTTCCACTTACCACGCGTAGTACTGCCGTGGCAGTAGCCAATGACCAGGCTGCAATACTTGCAGCTCTCATCACCTGGGAGTCTGGATACCACAGACTGGTGATGGTCTGGGTATAGGCTGCAGAGGTGAAGGCCATCAATGCATGGCCTGAAGGAAAGGAGTCATAATCTTCAGAGGTGTCAAGGGGTCTAAGGGTCTCCTCTCCAACATAGGGACGCTCACTGTCGATGATTGCCTTAAGCGGAGTACGCACACCGAAATAGGCACCTACCATGGTAATCCCATAGCTGCCGCCAATTGCCAGATAGTCTGAGGCAGGAGATGCAAATACGAGCATTCCAGGGGAGGCCATTGCCATGGCCAAGGTGACATCACTTGCCAGTGAAAGATTCTCGTCATATTCGAAATGCAGGGAATAGATCCCAGTAAGGGAAAAAGTAAGGAGTAGAACCAACACAAGAATACGTTTATTGCCCATAAAATCCCCCATCAGCAGAAAGTGTACCGGTATCAAAAGAGACGCTCAAGACCAAGACGAACCTCATAGGAAGAAAAACCCTTCTTCGCGAGCACCATTCTTGCTTTATCCTTCCCCACTTTCCGCAGGGCAAGTTCATAGGCTCTTTCCACGTACTCAATGATCTGCTCCTCACTGTAAAGCTCATCAAGAGCCCTCTCGGCAGCCTCACGATCCACACCCTTGGCTGCAAGTCGCTGGGACATCAGGGCTCTCCCCTCAGGACTCTTGCGTTGACGGGATTCAATGAATTGCAGGGCGTAACGTACCTCACTAAGCAGGTTTTCCTCTTTCAAGACATCCAAAACATTCTGGATACACTTCGATGAGAACGACTTCTTCTGCAATTTGATCTTCAGCTCAAAGGCGGTATGCTCCCTACGAGCCAGATAGGTCATTGCTTGCATTTTGCAAAGATGCTGCTCCTGAAGTTCCTTGAGATGAAAAAAATCCTCCTGTGAGAGCTCCTGCCCTATGAAAAGCTGCTTTGAGACAAATAATTCACTGGGTATTGTAAAAGGAGAACCCTCTTGCGGCACGGCTCTGAAGCCACCACGAGAGGGTTCCTTTTCGATGCGAGCAAATGCCACTTAACGCTTGGAGAACTGGAACTTGCGGCGTGCACCCGGCTGACCGTACTTTTTACGTTCAACCATACGGGAGTCACGAGTCATGAATCCAGCAGTGTGCAGTGCAGGTCTGTAATCCTCATCATGGGCACAGAGTGCACGTGCGATACCATGGCGGCAAGCACCTGCCTGACCGGAAGGTCCACCGCCAACAACGTTGATGAGCAAGTCAAACTTGCCGGTTGTCTCAGTGGTCTCAAGAGGCTGCTTCACGATATAGGTGAGCATCGGGTTACCAAAGTAGGTATCGATGTCCCTACCATTGATGACAATCTTGCCCTCGCCTTCCCTCAGGTAGACACGAGCAACGGCGGTCTTACGGCGTCCAACACCATGACCAAGATTTTCCACTTTCCTTACTTCTTTCTTTGCCATTTTTCGCTCCTACCTTAAATTTCGACCTTGATGGGCTGCTGTGCCTGATGCTGGTGCTTATCACCTGCATAGACCTTCATGTTGGTGTACAGCTTGCGACCGAGGGGACCTCGGGGAAGCATGCCACGAACGGCGCGCTCCATCGGATATACCGGGTTTCGCTTGACCATATCAGCATAGCTGGTTTGTCGCAGCCCACCGGGGTAGTTGGAGTGGCGATAGTACATTTTATCCTGGTACTTGTTGCCCGAAAGAGCAGCTTTCTCGGCATTGATGATAATCACATAATCGCCCATGTCCTGGTGTGGGACAAATTCGGGCTTGTTTTTCCCGCGGAGGATGCGTGCAGCGGCAACTGCTACCTTGCCAAGCTCCTTTCCCTCTGCATCAATCAGATACCATTTCTTCTGAATCGTCAGCGGTTTCACAAAAATAGTCTTCATCTATTCATCCTGTTCTGCAAGATTGTTCTTGCGTGTGTTTTGTGCATGGCGTATTTCTACAGCCATTTTATGTTACAGCACTGGCATATCGGTTAGCCAATTCCACCAGCCCAACCACATCACCCTTGGTATAGGAACCCGGGATAATGAACGGAACATCCGCTGTTGGGGGAAACACCATGTGTTTTGTGAGTGCTTCCCTGGCAAAGGCCGCATAACGCTCCTCACTGAGACCGGTTAATCCGTACGGCCCTCGTGTCCTGAACACACCACTGAGTGGATTATCCATGCGTTTTGCAACTGTTTCCTCCGACTTCAATACTTGGATCAAGCTCGCGGTTGTCTTGACGAGCAAATCAAGCAACAACGGGGATACCATGTCTGAGGGCGGGACCTGTACTGTACAGCAGGATTCCTTGAGGCAAACGACCTGAGGTACGAAACTCCCTGGGAAAGGTAGGATAGGGAGGAGCATCACGGA
>JAIMZO010000037.1 GCA_020054965.1 Spirochaeta sp.
TTCTTGAAGGTCAGGTTTCCTGCGAAAGAGAAGGTAAGATTCATATCCAATGCTCGTTGTGCGAATGCCCAATCTTCTCCAAAGCAGTGGAGAATCCCACCCTTTGGTGGAAGCTTTTCCTTGAGTATGGGTAGTAGGTCTTCACCTGCGTTTCTGTTGTGGATAATCACAGGAAGGTCGAGATGTTTGGCAATCTCAAGATGCTTGAGCATCAGCTCTATCTGCGCAGTCTTATCGCCCCCGAACATATGGTAATAGTCCAGTCCTGTCTCCCCAATGGCAATGACACGTTTCTTTTTTGCATGGGAGATGACCCTCTCTTCCCAATCATGCCCTGGATGGGCTACTTCGGTAGGGGAGACCCCTACTGCATGGTAGACATCCTTTGCGCTCTCCAAATTGGTGTAGGTCTTTTCAAAATCGCTTAAACTGTTGCAGATGCTCACAACATGCTTGACCGACTTGACTTTGGCAAGTTGGACAGCAAGCAGTTGTTCCATTTTGTCATCCTGGATCAGCCCGATGTGGGCGTGCGTGTCAAACAGTTGCATACTGACTCCTTGAGAAGCTTACCAGCCTGTGTGGAGGATGGGTCCACTATAGCATGGGAGGTGTGAGCCGTCAATGTTGTAACTCATAGGTAGCAAAATAGTTATATACATATGTTGAGAGTTTGACAATTTGTTATTGACGTGGTAGCTTTACTCCAGTACCACCGTCAGATGGCAAAGGATATAGATGAAACGAGAACGAACGAATGCCGATAGCCGTGTCCAGAAGAACCGGCCATCAAGAGGTTATATATATTTGGTTAAGAACCCTTCTTCAAATGAGATGAGCATCTGCGCCTGGGACTCTGTGTTGTATCCAGGAACCTCAGTGGTTGCTCCCACCCGTTATGGACTTGACCTTGGGGTCATTGTCTCCGCTGCAGACCAACTGGGTAAGTCCTACGAACCCGGTTGTGACCAACCGAGATCTGCATGTTTTCATGCAGAATCCTGTCTTCCCAGGGAAGAGCGTGAAGAGGTGTATGCAGGGGAGCCACAGGAAGCGTTGCCTTCCTACTCCCCGGAAAAGGATGAGGATCCGTGCGAATCCTGTGCCGGGTGCAATCCCTCAAGAGAACCTGAAGAGGTTGATATCTCAGGAGATGTTGTATGGATTGACCGTCTTGCGACTCCCTCAGATATGAGTCGCTACCAGGAGCAGTCAGAGAAAGAGGATGAAGCGATGCGAATCTGCCGCGAGAAAATCGCTCATCACAAGCTTGATATGAAACTGGTGACTGCCCACTTCCTGCTTGGAGAACCGAAGATTATTTTCTTTTTCACTGCAGATGTGCGTGTGGACTTTCGTGAATTGGTCAAGGATTTGGTTTCTGTCTTCCGTATCCGAATAGAGCTGAGGCAGATTGGGGTCAGGGATGAGAGTAGGGTGCTTGGGGGTCTTGCAGTCTGTGGACGTGATTATTGTTGTCACAGTGTGACAGACAAACTCAATCCTGTCTCCATCAAGATGGCCAAGGAGCAAAATCTTTCTCTGAATTCCATGAAGATCTCAGGACCTTGTGGGAGATTGCTTTGTTGTCTTTCCTATGAATATGATTTTTATGTGGAGGAAAAACGTAACTATCCTCCCGAAGGAAGCAAATTAAGGGTTGGCCATGACTTGATGAAAGTTCATGAAGTTAACATACTGTCGAAACGTGTCATGCTCAGTGGAAGTGAAGGAAGAATGCTTACCATCCCGCAGAATGCGGTATTTTTCAATATTGACACCAAGCGATGGGAGCTTGAGAAGGAGTTTGCGGACGAATTTTTGTCAAATTGATATAAAGCATTGTATTGACCCATTTTATAGACTGTGATATGTTTTTAGACCGTCGGTACTTTGTTGCCGATCTCAACTTTAATAAATGAAATACGTATTCAAGGTAATATGTTTGGAGGTATTACGTGATTAACAGGTCTGCTGAAAAAAGAGAGCGACAGAGCCAAGTCCGGAAAATGAGAAACCGCGCAACCAAGAGCACTATGCGCACCGCAATCAAGAAATTTGATTCTGCTGTAACTGCCGGGGACAAGGAAGCTGCCGCTACTGCTTTGGCTTTAAGTCTCAAGCTGCTTGATTCAACTGCTGGAAAGGGTGTCATCCACCACAACACAGCCAACCGCAAGAAATCCAGATTGCAGAGCCGTTTCAATAAGATGACCAACCAGGCTGCTGTATAATCAATAAATCAGAATGATGAACGTACCGATTGTTGATTGGTATGTAAACATGCGTATAGAACGTGTTTAAGGAGTAACCATGGCAGGACCAAAGTTGACAAAAGCAGCCATAATCGAGAGTCTCCATGAGAAGCATGGACTGAATAGGGCCGACATTCATACAATCATTGATGAGTTCTTTGAAGAAGTGAAAAAAGGTCTCCGGAATGATCAGGTCATTGAGCTTCGTGGATTTGGAACATTTGAGGTTCGCACTCGTAAGGGCCGTGAAAAAGCGCGTAATCCAAAGACTGGCGCCATTGTTGCCGTCGAAACACATGGAGTTGCCATTTTCCGTCCAGGCAAAGAACTCAAGGACTATGTGTGGGATTTGCGTGATAACAAGCCGGAGAAGGAATAACCTTCTACGTTTTTAATGATTAGGAGAAGATCTCTTGGTTGACTTGCATGCAAGACGGAACCTCAGAACGGTTTGTTCTGAGGTTCTTGTGCTATTAGTATCGGCATTTATCTACTCAATTGCCTTCCCTGGCCTCATTTCGGCCAATGGTATTGGGTTTGTCGCAATGGTGTCCCTGATTCCTGTATTTGCAGTGATCAGGAACACAAGCTGGAAGCTGACCCCCCTCTACGGTTTCTTCTACGGTTTCATGTTCTATCTCTTCTTCAACTACTGGCTCAAGACCTTCCATCCCCTTGCAATCCTGATCGTACCGATTATCAAGGGAGGGGAGATGCTGATACTCTTTCCCGTGCTCAAGGCAGCGCAGGAGCTGTTCAAGAAATACGGGTATCTAGTTGAAGCATTGGTATGGGTTGCCTACTCATATCTGAGTCAGGATTGGTTTGCAGGGTATCCCTATGGGACCCTGGGGTCTGCCGTCTACCGCTATCTTCCTCTTATCCAGATTTCAGAAATTTTTGGAATCTGGGGGGTTACATTCCTTCTGGTGATGCCTCAGACTTTCCTTGGTGCATTTCTTCATCGTTGGTTCAATGACAGGGAATACTCCCTGAAAAGGTATCTGAGGGAACACCTCGTATTTATCATTGCCTATGGGATAGCTCTCCTTGCTACCCTGGTCTTCGGGTTTGCTTCCTTGGCTTACTGGAATGCACAGGAGCCTGATAAAACCTGGAGAGTGGCTACCATTCAGCATAGTGCAGATACATGGGAGGGTGGGTATACCACCTACAAACGGAACTTCAACACGTTGCGCAAGATGAGCCTGGAAGCATTAAGCGAAGATCCCGATATTATTCTCTGGTCTGAGACAGCCTTCGTGCCATCAGTTGCTTGGCATGAGAACTATCCTTCCGACCCTGCAACCTCCGCCTTGGTAGAGGAGTTTGTTGAGTTCGGCAAGTCTCTTCCCATTCCCCTGGTAACGGGTAACCCTGAAGGAGTTATTGAAGACCCCAGTAAGCCTGCTTTCAGTGAGGATGGCTCATGGAACCGCACCGATTACAACACGGTCATATTCTTTGAAGACGGAAGGATCAAGAATACCTATAGAAAACAACATCTGGTGCCATTCACAGAACACTTTCCCTATGAAAAGCAGATGCCATGGCTCTATAATCTCCTGCTTGCAAATGATTATAACTGGTGGGAGACCGGCTATGACCCTGTGGTATTTGAGACTGAGGAGGGGGTGAAGTTCTCTACCCCGATATGCTTTGAGGATGTCTTCGGGTATCTGAACGCTGACTTTGTTGCCAGTGGCGCAGATGTCATCGTAAACATGACCAATGATGGGTGGTCGAAAGCTGTCCCCGCTGAGATGCAACATCTTGGTTTGGCTGTCTTCCGTTCCATTGAGAACCGAAGAACCACAGTCCGCGGAACCAATAGCGGAATGACCTGTGTAATTGATGTTACCGGAAAGATAATTGATCCTATGGAACCATTTACCGTTGGCTACCATATTTATGATGTACCGGTATTCAGCGGAGAGACACACGGGTATACCATATATACACGGTATGTGAATTGGTTTGCACATCTAACCGTCTATCTATCAGCAATCCTTCTTGCAGGAGGTGTGCTGTATCGTTTGTATCGTTATTTCACCAAGAACAGGCAGAAACCAGAATGACCTATACCAGTGCTGCTCTCTTTATCATTGGAACCGAATTGACTCGGGGGGTCATTGCTGACCGCCATACCCAAGTCATCTCAAGTCAGTTGACCCAGTTGGGGTATCGTGTTGATCGGATGGTGCTCGTCCCTGATGACGGTACCATCGGAGATGTCCTGCGGGACTGCATCGATAATTGTGATCTGGTAGTGATGACTGGCGGGCTTGGGCCAACCAGTGACGATATGACTCGGACCATTGTTGCCAATCTTGCCAAGGTCCCTCTGGTCCGTAACCAGGAAGCCTTCGATACCCTGTATGCACGAATTGGACAACGGATCTGGGGTGCCAATGAACAACAGACCATGATCCCTGAGGGCTTTGAGCTTATTCCAAATCCACTCGGGACAGCTCCTGGATTCAAAGGATTCATACCCAATGGAGGACGACAGATTGCCTGTGTGGCAATGCCAGGCCCCCCCAGGGAGATGCATCCCATGTTCTTTGAACAGGTAATCCCCTGGCTTGCCCAATTGATCGGGCATGACGATTTTTCTCGTAGTGAGTATTCTACTTTCCTTATCCCTGAATCTAAGCTGGAAGAACTTTGCAAGTCCATTTCCTTCAATGGAATGCAGTGGGGTACCCGTTTCCAGGATTTGAAGATAAGCTTGTATCTCGTAGGCAGCAGTGCAGCCGATCGGGCAGAAATGGCAAACCGTCTTCGATCCCTGGTAGGGGAATGTCTGGTGGTTGATGGGGATGTCCAGCCGTTGACTTTGCTTACTTCGTTGCTTGAAGAACGAGGAGAGACCATCAGCACGGCTGAGAGCTGTACCTCCGGTTATATTGCAAAGCTACTCACCGACCAGGCAGGTAGTTCTGCATGGTTCTGGGGTGGGGTGGCAAGCTACGCGAATGAGGCAAAGAAGCACTTGCTTGGCGTACGAGATGAGACCCTGGAGCAATATGGGGCAGTCAGTGAAGCATGTGTCCTGGAGATGGCTGAGGGAATGAGGCGTGTCTCGGGAACTGATTGGGCGCTCTCGGTAAGTGGCATTGCCGGACCTGATGGAGGGACACCTGAAAAGCCGGTAGGAACTGTATGGTTTGGCTTTGCCTCAAAAACTCGGGAGAGTGCAGCGGTAGAAGTACATATCTCATCCTACGGGAGGGATTCGGTAAGAAGAAGGGCCTCGGTAATGGCATTGATTCTTGCAAGCCAATACCTCAAAGGAGCCTGCTTGCTTGACACTGTTAAGAAGTGGCAATATATTTAAAGAACCAAACAGCGGAAAGAATTATCAGTAAGTACGTTCCAATTCCGCATATTCTTACATTCTGTATTACAAATTAAGGAACTGGGCACTAGGTGTACCTTTATAGAGATGAGGTGCAACATATTTTCCCTTTTCCGTTGGAGTTGATCCTATGTCTTCCGAAGAATTAGAGTTTAATGAAGCCAGCGTGGCTGTTGCATCTGAGCAGGAATCTGTAAAGAAGCCGATACGGCGCGTGACCCGAAAAAAGAGCCCTGCAGGAGCGAAAGCACCTGAAAGCACGAATGATGTGGCTGGGCAGAAAGTGGAGACACAGGATGCTCCTGAGCCTAAAAAACGTCGGGGGAGACCAAAAAAGAGCGAATCTGACAAGAGTACAGCAAGAGAAAGTTCTTCTGATTCGGAGCAACCTCAACTTGAGTTGGAGGATGAACAGAACAGTCCTGCTCCTGAACAGGAGCAGCCAACAGACACTTCCCGTCCTCCTGCACAATACAAGCAGGAGCAGAAGAGCCAGAACCAGAACCAAAACCAGAACCAAAACCAGAACCATCGCAAATCCTATAACAACAGGAACAACCGAAATACCCAGAACAGAAACCATCCAAAAGGGTCTTATCCAAAGAGCCAAAGCTTTGGTTCCAATAGGGGTGGACGTGTGAATCATCAGGAAGAATCTTCCAATGATTTACATATCGAGGAGCATCCTGAGGCTCCTGTCCTGGTGCTTGAAGATTTCACCACCCTGTCCATTGACGAACTTCGCAAGGTGGGTTTGGAACGTGGACTGAATGCAGATACCATCCTTGACTTGCGCAAGCAGGAAATTGTTGCAGAAATTCTTCGCTTGCATACCGCAAGTGGCGGAGTGATTGTGGGAACAGGTACCTTGGAAATCCTTCCAGATGGATTTGGGTTCCTCCGTTCCCCCGCGAACAGTTATCTCTCAGGGTTGGAAGATGTCTACGTCTCTCCCGCCCAGATCAAGAGTCTTTATCTGAAGACCGGTGATGTGGTATATGGACAGGTCCGGACTCCACGTGAGAATGAACGGTTCTTTGCCATCCTGAAAATATTGAAGGTAAATGGTGATGAGCCGATTATCGCAAAAATGCGCGTACCGTTTGATAGCCTGACTCCCTTGTTTCCTGACCAAAGACTTAAGCTGGAGACAGCTGAAGAGGATATGTCGACAAGGATTATTGATATGTTCTGTCCTATCGGAAAGGGCCAACGTTCCTTAATCGTCGCTCCTCCCCGTACAGGTAAGACAGTGCTTCTCCAGAAGATTGCAAACTCCATCAGTACGAATCATCCAGAAGTGGTCTTGATGGTCCTGCTGGTTGATGAACGCCCTGAGGAAGTCACTGACATGCGTCGGCATGTCAATGGTGAGGTAATTGCCTCCACCTTTGACGAGCAAGCCAGCAGACACGTGCAGGTTGCTGAGATGGTGATTGAGAAAGCAAAGCGACTCGTTGAACACAAGAAGGATGTAGTTATCCTCCTGGATTCCATTACCCGTCTTGCCCGTGCCTATAACCAGACGGTTCCCGCAAGTGGCAAGATACTCAGTGGTGGTGTGGACTCGAATGCACTGCATAAACCAAAGCGATTCTTTGGTGCTGCAAGGAACATTGAATTTGGTGGCAGTCTTACCATAGTTGCCACTGGTTTGATCGAGACAGGTTCCAGAATGGATGAGGTTATCTTTGAAGAATTCAAGGGAACCGGAAACAACGAGATCATCCTGGATCGTCGTCTTGCTGATAAGCGACTCTTCCCAGCGATCAATATCAAGAAGAGTGGGACCCGTCGTGAAGACCTGTTGTTGCCTTCTGATGAAGCTGCCAGAATCTGGCTTATGCGTAATGCTGTCAATGATATGGATGACCAAGAGATGACTCCGTTCCTCATTGACAAAATTCGGAAGACAAAGGATAATGAGTCGTTCTTGCGTTCTATCAATACCGGTATTCCTTCGAATTCGGCAGCGTACTAGAGACCAGGAACAGATTGAGAGAAACTTGTCTGCTGCCTACAGCCAGCAGAACACATATCCTTGGAGGACCCAAAATGAAAGATGGAATTCATCCCCGTTATGAACTGAAAGAAGTTCGTTGCTCATGTGGCAATGTAATCACGACCAAGACAACCGCAAAGAACCTTGAGGTTGAAATTTGCTCCGCTTGTCACCCATTCTTTACTGGAACCCAGAAGATGGTTGATACTGCCGGTCGTATCGAACGCTTCAAGAAGCGCTATGGCCTGAACAACTAACCAGATTCATTATGCTGTCTAGTGATACAAGAAACCCTCTTTTTTGGAGCACCCAGGAAAGGGGGTTTTTTGTAAGTTTTGGATTCCTGTTCACGCATTTGTTGGTCATGTGGGTAAATGCACGAATCCCGAATTATACAAAAGTAGGTTTTTTGTTGCATTATGCTGACAAGTATCCTAAAATTGACCCATAAAAATTAGGTTGGGGCATGGACAACATCAGAAAACAACACATCAAGGAATACGGCGATTCTCCGCTGGTGATTGCACAGGTACCTGGAACATGTACCTTGCTTGGTAGTTACGCGGACGCATGTCGGGGATGGTCCTTGGTGGGAACCGATCACTCCTCGTTGCATGTAGCTATCTCTTATCGGGATGACCAGCTGGTGAGACTCTATAACCCAACCCTCAATGACCGGAAACGATTCTCTTTGAACAATATCAAGTACCGCAAGGAAGACCGATGGGGAAATTTTCTGAAAGCGGTGTTTTCGGTTCTTGCAAACGAAGGGACTGAATTTTCAGGTATGAATATAACTGTTGAAGGGAGCCTCCTCCATGCTGATACCCAAATGGTAAGTACTGCATGCTCGCTCGGGACCTGCCTTGCCCTTGATGCATTGCTTGGTCTCAAGCTTAGTCTTTCCTCACAGATAAGAATCGCCTATCAGGCATGTACGACATTCAATAATGAGGTATGCTCCATCAGTGATCTTCTTACCATGCTCAATGGAAAGAAGGAGACCGTACTGTTCTATGATCTTCAGCATGTGACCTACAAGGAGTTGCCTTTCCCGTTCACCAACAAGAATGAAGAGTATGTGGCAATCATAGTGGATAGCAAGATTTCCCCGAATGCGATGCGAGAAGAGATCAAAAGCAAGAGAAAAGCTATCGATCGTGCGTTTAAGAAACTAAGTGAGTACAAGGGTGGTGGATTCATGCGGGACTTTCCAGAGAGTGACCTTGCTGCCCGTGTGGTGCCATTGGATGAGGAAGACCGTCACATCTGTGAGTATATCCTGATGGAATCCCGGCTCGCCAATGATGCTGCATCCGTGCTTATCGAGAAGGATGCTGTACTCTATGGGAAGATGATGAATCGGGTCCAGGCTGGGCTCAGGGACCTTCTTGAAGTAACCTGTCCTGAGGTAGATTGGCTCACCAAGCGGGCTGGTGAACTTGGTGGGTGTCTTGGATCGGTCCAGGTAGCAAACGGTTTCAGCGGTAATATCATGGTCCTCTTGAGTAAACAAGCACTTCCAAGTTATATTGGTCGTCTGGAGGACTATGAGCACATCTTTGGATTTCACCCTCGCTGGTATGTATTTGAGGGAAGCGATTCTGCAAAGGTTGTGTTTCAAGCGCATTAATGAAGATACTACTGACAAATGATGATGGATATCAAAGTGAAGGACTGAACACGCTCAGTGAGGTCCTGTTGCGATCTGGTCATGAGGTGTGGGTATGTGCTCCCGATTCTGAGCGAAGTGCGAGTAGCCACTCGATGACGCTTCGTGAGGATATCACCATCACTGAATATGGTCAGAACCGGTATTATTGCAGTGGAACTCCGGCAGATTGCATTCTCTATGCTTCAAAAGGCAAGATTTTTCCTGAAGACCCAGATTTGGTCATCAGTGGAATCAACCATGGGTATAATATTTCCACGGATATCCTGTATTCGGGTACTGTTGGAGCCGCCAGGGAGGCTGCCCTGACTGGATTGCGGTCGATTGCAGTCAGTTGTGCAAGAAGCAAGGATGGCTCTTATCCCTTCCAGCGTACTGCGGACTTTGTGGTACAACATCTTGAGGATTTCTATCCCCTCACCAGTAGTGAGTGCATCCTCAATATCAATGTCCCTGCAGAGGGAAATGGAAAGTGGAAGAGTGGAGTGTTGAGCTATCTCGACTACCATGATGCTGTGCAGAAAAAACAGCAAGAAAAAACCCGCTACTATGATACTTCAACGGTACGTTTTGGTACCTCAGTTGTACTTTCCCTGAAGAGTGGTGTGCAACCGATTCAACGTTGTGATACAAAAGGTAGCGATTTCCAAGCCGTGAGAGAGGGATATATCAGTGTTACTGCAATCTCCATCCTTCCC